>NZ_JAAGPM010000134.1:0-22033 GCF_017104865.1 Burkholderia sp. Ac-20349 | reverse complement strand
GAGCTGCGGCGCTTCGTCGGCGGCTGGCTCAGGTTGCGGGAGTGTGACGATGGGATCGGCCGGCGCTTCGATGCCGAGCTTGAGCAGCTCGTGCTTGATGCGCGCATCCGCGATCGCTATGTGCGCGAGGTTCTTGCCCGAGCCGTCGTCGGCCACGACCTGCGTGATGCCGGTCAGGCCGGCTGCCGCCGCGTCGCCGAGGCGGTTCGGCGCGGACGCGAACTGCACGTGCGCGACCGAGCTCGCGAGCTTCGTGAAGCGCCAGCTGCGCTGCGCGCCGTCGGCCGCGCGCGTGATCTTGCCGCGCTGCTTCACGAACGCGATCAGCACGTCACGGTTCGCATCGGGCGACGCGAAGATCGTCTTGCTGCCGTCGAGGCCCGGGAAGTTGCCGCCGCCGCTCGCGCGGTAGTTGTTGGTCGCGACGATGAACTGCGCGTTCGGGTCGATCGGTGCGCCCTTGTACGTCAGGTTCTTGATCCGGCTGCCGACCGCCTGCGTGACGTCGATTTCATACGCGAGATCGGCCGACGTGAACATGTCGAAGTTGTAGCCGGGGAAGGTGCTGACGAGCGGCTGCACGGTCGCCTTGGTCGGGTCGATGCGGTTGAAGCGCTTCGCGGCGGTTTCGAGCCAGTTCTTCACGTCGGCGCCGCTCACCTTCACCGCGTACACGGTGTTCGGATACAGGTACAGGTCGGCCGCGTTGTTGATCGCGAGCGCGCCCGGCGCGACGTCGGTGTAGTCGGTGCCGCCGCCGAAGCCGCTCTTGAACGGTGCGCTGACCGACAGCACCGGCAGCGACGCGTATTGCGGCAGGTTCGCCTGCACGTAGGTCTTCACGTAGTCGGCCTGCGCCTCGTTGACGATCTGGATCGCGCCCGGATCGCCGACATCGGCGAAGTACGAGTTCATCCGGTAGTCGGTCGAGCCGATCGGCGTCTTCACGTAGTCGATCGTCGCCTGGTGCTCGGCGGCGATCGCGGCGGACACGGTCGGATCGGCCGCGACGTAGCTCTTGTCGGCGTTCTGGATCGGCCGCGCCTCGACGGTCGTCAGCGACTTGTCGACGCCCCACGCCTTGCCGTCGAACTTCAGGCCGAGCTTGATCACGCCGAGGTGCTTGCCCCAGTAGTTGGCCATCACGGTCGGCACGCCGTTGACGGTGCCCTTGACCTTGTCGACGCCCGGCAGGTTGAACTGCGACACGGTGCTGTTCGCGTCCGGGAACACCTGGTGCGAGTGGCCGATCAGCATCGCGTCGATGCCCGGCACCTTCGACAGCCACCAGCTGCCGTTCTCCATCGTCGGCGAATACGCGGAATTGTCGAGGCCGCCGTGCGAGATCGCGACGATCAGATCGGCGCCCTTCGCGCGCATCTCGGGGATGTACTTCTCCGCGGCTTCCTTCAGGCCGGTCGTGTAGACCTTGCCGTCGAGCCAGCGCTTGTCCCAGTTCATGATCGCGGGCGGTGTAAAGCCGATGATGCCGATCTTCACGGGCGCGCTGACCGTCTTGCCGTCCGGCGTCGTCGCGGTCACGGTGCGGGTCAGGATCGTGTACGGCGTGAACAGCGGCGCGTTGGTCTTCGCGCTGATCACGTTCGCGAGCACCTGCGGGAAGTTCGGGCCCGCGCACTTCTTCTGCTGGGCCGGTGCCGGCAGGCCGTCGACCTCGAACGTGTTGCCGGTCACCTGCGACAGGTACGGCAGCCCGTAGTTGAATTCGTGGTTGCCGATCCCGCCGCCGTCGAATTTCGCGGCGTTCATCACCTTGTAGATCGCGAGCGTCTGGTCGCAGCCGATCGGCTTCACGAGCGCCTGGTAGTCCGACAGCGCGGTGCCCTGGATCGTGTCGCCGTTGTCGAGCAGCAGCGTGTTCGGATACTGCGCGCGCGCCTGCGCGATCAGCGTCGACACGCGCTCGAAGCCGAGCGAGTTGTCGGCGGCGAGCTTGAAATAGTCATACGACAGCACGTTGGTGTGCAGGTCGGTCGTCTCCAGCAGCGCGAGCGTGGCCGTCGTGCCGACGGGTGCCTGGGCCGCCGGCGGCGTCACCGGCGGCGAGGTGACGTCGTCGCCGCCGCAGGCGGCGAGGATGAAGGCGAGGCTGGCGAGCGCGGCGATGGCCGGCACGCGACGGCGGGAAAGCAGGGGGAGACGCATCGGTTGTCCTGTTCGGTGTTCTGTTTTATGAAATGCGAGTACGCAACGAATGGCGGCGCGGGGCGCCGACGGCCTGATGTGCGGCGCGTGAGAGTATCGAAAGGAAACGTGACGGAAGAATGAAAGGTGGTGAAGCCGGTAGCGCGCAGGGGGCGGCGGCTGCCACGCGCACCTGGGGGCGGGCACCCCGGCCAGGTGCCCCCGAGGCGGGCGCCCCCCACGGAAATCCTCACGTCGCGTCGTCGGGCGGTTCGCTACAATGGCCGCTGTCACCTTTTTGCAAACAACCTGCCCTTGGACTTCGAGACTCCTCCCGGCCTGTCGGTCGACGCCGGCAGCCAGGGCCAGACGGTGCGCCTGTACGGCCAGTGGACCGCGCTCGCGCTTGCACGCAATCGCGGCGCGGTGGCGCGCCGTATCGCGAGCATCGCGTCGGGGCGCGTGAGCGAATGGGATCTGTCCGGCATCGAGCGGCTCGACCACGTCGGCGGCCAGGCGCTGTGGCGCGTGTGGGGGCGCAAGCTGCCGGCCGGTGTCGCGTTGAGCGCCACGCAGCGCACGATCTTCGAGCGCATCGAGCGGCTCGACACCGAGCGCGAGGCGCCCGAGCGCGTGGTGCGCTACGACCCCGTCACGCGGCTCGGCCAGGCGATCTTCGGGTTCGGCGAACACCTGCAGGGCGGCATCGCGATGTTCGGCCTCGTGATCCTCGACGCGCTGTCGGTGCTGCGCCGTCCGAAGACGATGCCGTGGAAGGAAACCTCGGCGAACATCTACAGCGCCGGCGCGCAGGCGCTGCCGATCACCGCGCTCGTCGCGTTCCTGATCGGCATCGTGCTCAGCTACCTGTCCGCGCAGCAGTTGCAGATGTTCGGCGCGAACCGCTACATCGTGAACATCCTCGGGCTGTCGGTGATCCGCGAGCTCGGCCCGGTGCTGTCGGCGATTCTCGTCGCAGGCCGCTCGGGCTCGGCGATCACCGCGCAGATCGGCGTGATGCGCGTGACCGAGGAGCTCGACGCGATGCGCGTGATGGGCATCCCGCACGGGCTGCGGCTGATCCTGCCGCGCGTGCTCGCGCTCGGCATTGCCATGCCGCTGCTCGTGATGTGGACCAACATCATCGCGCTGACGGGCGGCGCGCTTGCCGCGAAGCTCGTGCTCGGGATCGACGTCAACTATTTCGTGCGCTCGCTGCCGGGCGTCGTGCCGATCGCGAACCTGTACATCGGCGTCGGCAAGGGCATCGTGTTCGGCATGCTGATCGCGCTGGTCGCGTGCCATTTCGGCTTCCGGATCAAGGCGAACTCGCAGAGCCTCGGCGAAGGCACGACCACGTCGGTCGTATCGTCGATCACGGTCGTGATCCTCGCCGACGCGGTGTTCGCGATCCTGTTCCAGAACGTGGGGCTCGGATGAACGCATCGAACGAAACGACCGCGCACGCCGCGGCAGTCGGTGCCGGGTCGGTCGGCACCGGGCCGGCCGCGGCGGCCGATACCGACGACCTCGTGATCGAGGTGCGCAACCTGACCAAGCGCTACGGGCGCAACATCATTCACCAGAAGCTCGACTTCGACGTGAAGCGCGGCGAGATCGTGTCGATCGTCGGCGGCTCGGGTTCCGGCAAGACCACGCTCGTGCGGCAGATCCTCGGCCTCGAGCGGCCGACGTCGGGCACGATCAAGGTGTTCGGCGAAGATACCGCGACGATCGACGACGCGAGCGCGCGGATGATGCGCACGCGCTCCGGGATGCTGTTCCAGCAGGGCGCGCTGTTCTCGTCGATGACGGTGTTCGACAACGTCGCGCAGCCGCTGCGCGAGCTCGGCCGCGTGCCGCCGGATCTGCTGCACGACATCGTGATGCTGAAGCTCGAGATGGTCGGGCTGCCGTGCAAGCACGCGTCGAAGATGCCGGCCGCGCTGTCGGGCGGGATGGTCAAGCGGGTCGGCATCGCGCGCGCGATCGCGCTCGAGCCCGAACTGCTGTTCCTCGACGAGCCGACGGCCGGCCTCGATCCGCAGGCGTCGGACGAATTCGTCGAGCTGATCGCGACGCTGCACCGCACGCTCGGGCTGACCGTCGTGATGGTGACGCACGATCTCGACACGATGGTCGCGCTGTCGACGCGCGTCGCGGTGCTGGCCGACCGCAAGGTGCTGGTCGCGGCGCCGGTCGAGGAGGCCGCGAACGTCGACCATCCGTTCATCCACGAATATTTCCTGGGGCTGCGCGGGCGCCGCGCATTGCAGGCGCTGCCGCCCGAGCGGCGCGCGAAGCTGCCGAAGGCGGCCCTCGAACCGGCGCTGTCGAGCGTCGAGCTGTAGGCACGAAGGAATCCGCGAATGGAAAACAAATCACATGCGTTCTGGGCCGGCCTGTTCACGATCGCGCTGACGCTCGCGATCGCGGGCACCGTGTTCTGGTTCAACGTCGACCGCACCGTGCGCGTGCCGTACGACCTGCTCGCGCGCACCAACGTGACCGGGTTGTTCCCGGACGCGGCCGTGCGCTTTCGCGGCCTCGACGTCGGCAAGGTGCAGTCGATCGGCTTCGATCGCGCGCACCCGGGCCAGATCCGGATCCGGATCCTCGTCGACCACGACGCGCCGATCACGCAGTCGACCTACGGCAGCCTCGGCTTCCAGGGTGTGACGGGCATCGCGTTCGTGCAGCTCGAGGACACGGGCCGCGACCTGGCGCCGCTGCCGTCGTCGACCAAGGCGATCGCGCAGATCCCGATGCGGCCGAGCCTGTTCGACCAGATCCAGGAGCGCGGCGACGTGCTGCTGCGGCAACTCGAACTCGCCGCGAAGAGCGCGAATGCGCTGATGTCGCCCGAGATGCGCGAGCAGTTGCGCGCGACCGCCGAAAGCCTGCAGCACGCGGCCGATGGCGCTACCACGCTGACGAAGCAGCTCGGCCCGGCGGTGACCGCGCTGCCGGAAACGATGCACGAGGTGAACCGTGCGATGGCGTCGGCGAACACGCTGATGCAGCCGAACGGGCCGCTCGTGTCGAACCTGAACAAGGCCGGCACGGCCGCCGAGCAGGTGGGCGTCGCGCTGAACGATCTCAACGCGCGCGTGCAGTACGACACGCTGCCGCGTTTCAACGCGCTGGCCGGCAGCGTCGGCGACGCGTCGCGGCAATTGAAGGACGTGGCCGGTGAACTTGGCCGCAACCCGCGCAGTCTGTTGTTCGGTTCGCCCGGCGCGGCGCCGGGGCCCGGCGAGCCGGGCTTCACCTGGCCGGGTGCGACGGCCGGGCAGTGACACCCATCGAAACCGGAAACATCATGCAGGAACACGCCATGCCACGAATCCTTGACCGCGCGCTGCGTCCCGCCGCGGCCGCGCTTGCCGTGCTGACACTGTCGCTCGCGGCCGGCTGCGCCGGCAACAGCGCGGCGCTGTCGAATGTCCGCTACGACCTCGGGCCGGCCACGTCGGTCGTGACCGCCGGCCCCGGCCCCGCGCTGAAGGTGCTCGACGTCGCCGCGCCCGATGCGCTCGACTCCGACAAATTCGCGTATCGCCTGGCATACGTGGACGCGCAGCACGTGGCCGTCTATCGCGACAGCCGCTGGACCGCGCCGCCCGCACAACTGCTCACGCAGCGGCTGCGCGGCGCGCTGTCGTCGCGCGGCACGGTGCTCGAAGGATCCGACGGCGTGCGTGCGCCGACGCTCAAGGTCGACCTGAACGAGTTCGAACAGGTGTTCGACGGCCAGTCGCAGAGCCATGGCGCCGTCACCGCGCGTGCGACGCTGACGCTGGACGGCAAGGTACTCGGCCAGCGCACGTTCGTCGCGCGTGCGCCGTCGAGCACGCCGGACGCAGCGGGCGGTGCCCGTGCGCTCGCAACGGCGAGCAACGAGCTCGTGTCGCAGATCGCCGCGTGGGTCGGCATGCAGGCGTACGCGGGTACGCCGTGACGCGTGCCGCGCAGCCGCGATGAGCGCGACCGGTACCCCTCGCGCATCGCCGCTCGCGCGGCAGGCCTTTGCCGCTTATGCGGCACTCATCGTCTACGCATCGCTGTATCCGTTCGAAGGCTGGGCGTCGCTCGGCATCGGGCCGTTCGACTATCTGTTCGCGCCGATGCAGCGCTACGTGACCGCATTCGACGTGGTCACGAACGTGCTCGGCTATATGCCGTTCGGTGCGCTTGCCGTGCTCGCGCTGCATCCGCGCTGGCGCGGCGTGGCCGCGACGCTGATCGCGGCCGGGCTTGGCGTGTTGCTGTCGGGCTCGATGGAAGCGCTGCAAACCTACCTGCCGACGCGCGTCGCGTCGAATCTCGATCTCGCGGCCAACGCGCTCGGCGCGCTGCTGGGCGCGGCGCTCGTCGCGCCGGCCACCGGTGCGCTGCTCGATCGCGGCGCACTGCGCCGGCTGCGCTTCGCATGGTTCGAGGACGACGGTGCGACGCCGCTGTTGCTCGCCGGGCTATGGCCGTTCGCGATCCTGTTCCCGTCGCCGTTCCTGTTCGGTATCGGCGACTGGCCGGCCGCGCTGTGGGAGCGTGCCGACGCGTCGATGCAGGACGCGCTGCTCGCGTGGCTGCCGGCCGCGTGGCGCGTGGGCGAATGGCCCGAGCGCGTCGACGGCTGGCTGTCCGACTCCGCGTGGGAGGCCGCGCTCGGCGGGCTGATGCTGTTCGCCGCGCTGACGATCGCGTCGCTCGCGATGCGGCCGCGCGCGCCGCGCATCCGGCTCCTGATCGCGCTCGTCGCCGCGACGCTCGTGCTGAAGGCGGCCGCGACCTTCATGCAGTCGGCCACCGGCCTCGTCGTCGTATGGGCGACGCCCGGCGCGCGGCTCGGGATCGAACTCGGGTTCGCGGCCGCGCTCGTTGCGCTGCACGTGCCGGCGACCTGGCGCGCGACGCTCGCGGCGCTCGCGCTGCTGGCCGGCGTGGCGCTCGTGAACCTGCTGCCCGTCAATCCGTTCTTCGACTTCACGCTGTCGGGCTGGCGGCAGGGCCGCTACGTGCACTTCAACAGCCTCGCGCGCTGGCTCGCGTGGATCTGGCCCTACGCGGCGCTGATCTGGCTCGGCCAGCGCGTCGAGCACGCGTGGCTGCCGGCTGCGTTGCGCCGTTGAAGCGGTGGCTGCGGCGGCGCGGCAGTGGTATCGCCGGCAGCTGCCTGCGCCGCTCGCTATAATCGTCCGCATCCTCCGCTGCCCCGCGCAGCGGCAACCGCTTCTCTTTTCGCACGGCCTCGCGCCGGGCCGCTCGTCACCATCATGGATTCCTACTACCAGCACCACGTCTTCTTCTGCCTGAACCAGCGCGAACCGGGCGCCGAACGCCCGAGCTGCGCGCAATGCGACGCGCAGACCATGCAGGAATATGCGAAAAAGCGCGTGAAGGAGCTCGGCCTCGCGGGGCCCGGCAAGGTTCGCATCAACAAGGCCGGCTGTCTCGACCGCTGCGAGGAAGGGCCCGTGATGGTCGTGTATCCGGAAGGCACGTGGTACACGTACGTCGACCAGGCCGACATCGACGAGATCGTCGAATCGCACCTGCGCGACGGCAAGGTCGTCGACCGCCTGAAGATCTGAGCGGGCCGGCCGAATGAACGTTCATACGCAGAAGTCGCTGATCGCGGGCCCGGTCGGGCAGATCGAAATCGCGGTCGACCTGCCCGACGCCGTGCGCGAAGGCACGGCCGCGCCACGCGGCATCGCGCTCGTCGCACATCCGCATCCGCTGTTCGGCGGCACGATGGACAACAAGGTCGCGCAAACACTCGCGCGCACGCTCGTGCAACTGAACTACGTCGTGTTCCGGTCGAACTTCCGCGGCGTCGGCGCGACCGAAGGCGTGCACGACAACGGCACCGGCGAGGCCGACGACCTGCTCGCGGTGCTCGCGCACATGCGCGCGCAGCCCGCGTATGCGGACCTGCCGCTCGTGCTCGCGGGCTTCTCGTTCGGCACCTTCGTGCTGTCGCACGTCGCGAAGCGGCTGCGCGACGCGGGCGAGACGATCGAACGGATGGTGTTCGTCGGCACGGCCGCGAGCCGCTGGCAGGTGGCCGACGTGCCCGAGAACACGCTCGTGGTCCACGGCGAGACCGACGACACGGTGCCGATCGCGTCGGTGTACGACTGGGCGCGGCCGCAGGAACTGCCGGTCGTCGTGATCCCTGGCGCCGAGCACTTCCTGCATCGCAAGCTGCACGTGCTGAAGCGCATCATCGTCGACGCCTGGCGCTAGCCGGCGCGCGGGTGCCGGCATGATGCCGGCTGCCTGCGTCGCGTCGCATACGCGACGCAGGCATGCGCCGGATGCGCGCTCCCGCCGCACGACATCGCGCCGCTGCTTGCGGCGCAACCCGACTTCCATCCCGCCTGCGCATGCCTTTCGCACAGCTTCGCGTGCGATGACGTGCAGCTTGCCGGCACCCTGCGCCCGATGCGGATGTGCAACTGTGCGGCGCCCGGTTCGCGAAAACGCCCTGCGCGGCCACGTATAATGGCCGCAATCCGCGTTGCCCGCGGCCCGGCTGGGCCCATGCGGCGCTCGTTTTGCCGCCTGTCCGCCCGCTCGCGACGGCAGCGAACCGAACGCGTCCGCACGAGTCCAACCGGCGCGTTTCGCGTCGCCCGACGATTTCGGGCGAGTGCCCGAAACGCCCGCCGCCTTGCCGTTCAACCCTGCGCGTTTCGCACCGCACTTTCTGCCATCAGCCTGAATCGATCATGCGTCTGTCTCCCCAAGGCCTCAAGTCCCTCGCTTCCTCCATCGCCTTCGGCACCGCCGCGCGCAACGTCGCGCTCGGCGTGATGCTGCCCGTCGCGCTCGCATCGACGATCGTCGTCGCCGAGGCGAAGCCGGCCGCCAAGGCCAAGGCCGCGCATGCGGCGCCGGCCGCCACCGAGCAGTTCACCGGCGCGCCCGCGACCTACATGCCGGGCGCAGTGCCGCCGCCGGGCGTGAATGCGCACTCGTGGGTGCTCGTCGATGCGACCAGCAACACGGTGCTCGCATCGGGCAATGCCGATGAACGCGTCGAGCCCGCCTCGCTGACGAAGCTGATGACGGCATACCTCGTGTTCGAGGCGCTCGACAAGAAGAAGATCTCGATGGAGCAGATCGTCACGCCGAGCGACGCCGTGCGCCGCGTCGGCCGCGACGAGTCGCGCATGTTCATCGAGGCGAACAAGCCGGTGTCCGTGCACGACCTCGTGTACGGGATGATCATCCAGTCGGGCAACGACGCCGCGATCGCGCTGGCCGAACTCGTCGGCGGCAGCGAAGGGCAGTTCGTCACGCTGATGAACGACGAGGCCGCGCGCCTCGGCATGAAGGGCACGCACTTCGCCGACGTGAACGGCATGCCCGACCCGAACCACTACACGACGGCCGGCGACCTCGCGAAGCTGTCCGCGCACCTGATCCGCGATTTTCCGCAGTACTACAGCATCTTCTCGGAGAAGGAATTCAAGTACAACAACATCCGCCAGGGCAACCGCAACCGTCTGCTGTGGCTCGACCCGACGGTCGACGGCCTGAAGACGGGCCATACGCAAGCGGCCGGCTACTGCCTGATCGCGTCGGCGAAGCGCGCGATCCCGGGTGTGGACGGCCAGCGCCGCCTGGTGTCGGTGATGATGGGCGAGCAGAAGGAAGGCGAGCGCACGCAGGACAGCATGAAGATGCTGAACTACGGCTACAGCGCGTTCGATTCGGTGCGCCTGTTCAAGGGCGGTCAGGCGATGTCGACGCCGCGCATCTACAAGGGCAAGGAAAACACCGTGCAGGTCGGCGTGAAGGGCGACCAGTGGGCGACCGTGCCGCGCGGCCTCGGCGACAAGATCAAGACGGAAGTCGACGTGAACGCGCCGCTGATCGCGCCGCTCGCGGAAGGCCAGCAGGTCGGTACCGTGAAGATCGTCGCCGACGGCAAGACGCTGTCGGAATTCCCGGTCGTCGCACTGCAGGCGGTGCCGGAAGCGGGTATCTTCGGGCGTATCTGGGACTCGATCCTGCTGATGTTCAGCAAGAAGAAGTAAGCACGACGGGCCTTTGTTTTTACGACTTCATCCCCATCTGTCATTGTTATGAGCCAAGCCGAATTTGAACCGATCGTCTACCTCAGCGTGTCGTCGCAGGAGGAAATGGTGCCGCTGTCGGAAGCCCGTGTACCGGTGCTCGACCGCGGGTTCATCTTCGGCGACGGCGTGTATGAAGTTGTCCCCGTTTATGCGCACGACGGCGCGCACGTGCCGTTCCGGATCGAACAGCATCTGGCCCGGCTCGCGCGCAGCCTGAAGAAGATCGGCATCGTCAGCCCGCACGACGACGCGGGCTGGCGTGCGCTGATCGAGCGCGTCGTCGCGGCGAATGCCGAAGGGCTCGGCGACGGCAACGCGCTGGTCTATTTGCAGGTGACGCGCGGCGTCGCGAAGCGCGGCCACGCGTTCCCGGCGAACGCGGTGCCGACGGTGTTCGTGATGACGAGCCCGCTGCGCCTGCCGTCCGACGAAGAGCGCGCGCAGGGCGTGCGTTGCGTGACGGCCGAGGATCGCCGCTGGCTGCATTGCGACATCAAGTCGATCTCGCTGCTCGGCAATGTGCTGATGGCGCAGCATGCGGCCGAACGCGATGCGTTCGAGACGTTGCAACTGCGCGACGGCAACCTGACGGAAGGCTCGTCGTCGAACGTGTGGATCGTGAAGAACGGCGAGCTGCTCGCGCCGCCGCGCAGCAACAAGATCCTCGAGGGGATCCGATATGCGCTGATCGAGGAGCTGGCCGACGAGTGCAAGATCCCGTTCGTCGCGCGCGAGATCAGCGAAGTGGAGTTGCGCGCAGCCGACGAAATCATGATCACGTCGGCCACGAAGGAAGTGCTGCCCGTCACGTCGCTCGACGATCTGCCCGTGCAGGGCGGCAAGCCGGGCCCCGTGTTCGCGGCGTTGTATGACGCGTACCAGCGCGCGAAAGCGCGCGAGTTTGAACAGTTTGACCTAACCCGGAGCAAATGATGAGCGAACCGACCAAAACTATCGAGGTGACCGGCGCGATCGATACCCGGAAGGAGTCGCTGCTGGAGTTCCCGTGCGATTTCCCGATCAAGATCATGGGCAAGGCGCACCCGGAGTTCAAGGACACGATCTTCAAGGTCGTCGCCGTTCACGACAACGAGATCGATGTCGAGAAGATCGAAGAGCGCGCGTCGAGCGGCGGCAATTACACGGGCCTCACGATCACCGTGCGGGCGACGAGCCAGGAACAGCTCGACAACATCTACCGCGCACTGACCGGCCATCCGATGGTCAAGGTCGTACTCTAAGCGCCTTCCAGCCTCCCTCTTGCGCGCACTCGGCGGGGGTCTTCCCCGCCGCGCGCCGCGCGTCCAGCTCGTCGCACAGCCGTTTGTATTCGGCGACTTCCTGAAGCAGCCAGGTCCTGAACGCCTGCACGCGCGGCGTGTTCAGGAGCGGCGGCGGACACACGAAAAAATAGTGCCACGGGCTCGGCCCGTCGATGTCGAACAGGCGCACGATGCGCCCGTCGAGCAGGTCGTGCACCGCGAGCGAGCGGCGCACCAGCGCGATGCCCTGGCCGTCGATCGCGGCCAGCAGCAGGTTCGACGAATCCTGGTACAGAATCCCCCGTTTCGGCTCGGTCAGCGTCTTGAGCCCGGCCGCGTCGAACCACGGCCGCCACAGTTCGTCGTCCGAGCGCAGCAGGTTGTAGTGGACGAGATCCGCCGGCGTTTGCGGCAGCTTGCCGCCGTTCAGCGTCGGCGCGCACGCCGGAAAGAACACCTCGTCGAACAGCGGCTCGACATGCAGCCCCGGGTAGTTGCCGTGGCCGAAGCGGATCGCGAGATCGACGTCGTCGCGCGCGAAATCGGTGAGCGAGTTGGTGGACTGCAGTTCGACGTCGATTTCCGGATGCCGCTCGATGAACGTGCCGATGCGCGGCGTGATGAAGCGCGCGGCGAACGACGACAGCATCGACACCACGAGCCGCCGGTCGCGGTCGCTCGCGCGCACGTCGCGGGTCGCGTCGGCGATCACCATCAGCGCGGTGCGGATCTGCTGCGCGTAGCGCATGCCGACGTCGGTCAGGCACAGCCGCTTGCCGTTGCGCGTGAACAGCTGCACGCCGAGCTCCTCCTCGAGCGCGCGTACCTGATGGCTGACCGCGCCGTGCGTGACGTACAGCTCGTCGGCGGCGCGCGAGAAATTCTCGTGACGGGCGGCGGCTTCGAACGCGCGAATCGCGTTCAGCGCAGGTAGCTGGCGGAGGTCCATTTGCTAATTTTCCTCACATCGACGTGAAAATTGGTCGTTTTGTCAGACGCCTTGAAGTGACTACGATTGTAGCCATCGAAGCACTTATTGGCGGAGTCGATCATGCAAGAAATTTCTTCAAGCATCACGTTCGAAATCCCCGCGGGCGAAACCGTGCCGATGAAGGTACAACGCAGCACGCGGCTGGTGGTCCAGAGCGGGCCGGTGTGGGCGACGCGCAGCAACGACGTCAACGATTACTTCCTGGTCGACGGCGAAACGCTGAAGCTGCGCCGCGGCGAGCGGCTGTGGCTCAGCGCGGAAGGCCGGGAAGGCACGCGCGTGGCGTTCTCGGTGTCGCGGCCGCCCCGAGAAGTCGCGCTTGGCGGGCTGGCACGGCTGCGCGAACGCGTGAGCGCGCTGCTCCATGACGGATGGCGCACCGTCTGACCATCATTTCCTCCGACGGATACCGGCGATCCGTCCCCCTCCAAGGCCGGCGAGACCCACGGGTTTTCGGTAAACTACCGCCCATGTCCGTTTCGCCGGTTTCCATCGTGTCCACGCCTGTTGCCGTTTCCGCATCGTCCGCCGGGTCCCCGGATCAGCCGGCTCCGCCGGTCACCGTGCGCTGGCGGGGCGTCGAGACCTACGAAGCGAGCTTCGACGCGATGCGCGCGTTCACCGACACGCGCACGGCCGACACCGGCGACGAGATCTGGCTGGTCGAGCACCCGCCCGTCTACACGCTCGGCCAGGCCGGCGACCCGGCCCACCTGCTGGTGGCCGACAGCGGCGTGCCGCTCGTGAAGGTCGACCGCGGCGGGCAAATCACTTACCACGGCCCCGGCCAGATCGTCGCCTACCTGCTGCTGGACCTGCGCCGGCGCAAGCTGATGGTGCGCACGCTGGTGACGAAGATCGAGGAGGCCGTGATCGAAACCCTTGCGGCGTATAATCTCGCTTCGGTCCGCAAGGCGGGTGCGCCCGGGATCTACGTGGCATCCGGCGTGCACGAGGGCGCGAAAATCGCGGCCCTCGGCCTGAAGATCCGCAACGGCTGCAGCTATCACGGGCTGAGCCTGAACGTGAAGATGGATCTGCGCCCGTTTCTTGCGATCAACCCGTGCGGCTATGCCGGACTGGAAACTGTCGACATGGCGAGCCTCGAGGTTGCCGCCGACTGGAACGACGTCGCCCAGACGCTGGTGCGCCGTCTGATCGCCAACCTCGACGGCGCATCCGCGGCCGCCGACAAGCCGCAGGCACTGGAACAACATTCGAATGACTGACGTTACCGCTTCCCCCGCACCGGCCGATTCGGCCGCGACCCCTGCCTACGATCCGACCGCCAAGCAGAAGGCGCAGGCGAAGACGGCGCGCATCCCGATCAAGGTCATTCCGATCGAGAAGCTGAAGAAGCCCGAGTGGATCCGCGTGAAGGCGGCCACCGGCAGCTCGCGCTTCAACGAGATCAAGACGATCCTGCGCGAGCACAACCTGCATACGGTGTGCGAGGAAGCGAGCTGCCCGAACATCGGCGAATGCTTCGGCAAGGGCACCGCGACGTTCATGATCATGGGCGACAAGTGCACGCGCCGCTGCCCGTTCTGCGACGTCGGTCATGGCCGCCCCGATCCGCTGGATCCGGACGAGCCGAAGAACCTCGCGCGCACGATCGGCGCGCTGAAGCTCAAGTACGTGGTGATCACGAGCGTCGACCGCGACGACCTGCGCGACGGCGGCGCCGGCCACTTCGTCGAGTGCATCCGCGAAGTGCGCGAGCAGTCGCCGGAAACGCGCATCGAGATCCTGACGCCGGACTTCCGCGGCCGTCTCGACCGCGCGATCTCGATCCTGAACGCCGCGCCGCCGGACGTGATGAACCACAACCTCGAAACGGTGCCGCGCCTGTACAAGGAAGCGCGCCCGGGTTCGGACTACGCGCACTCGCTGAAGCTCCTGAAGGACTTCAAGGCGCTGCATCCGGACGTCGCGACGAAGTCGGGCCTGATGGTCGGCCTCGGCGAAACCGAAGAGGAAATCCTGCAGGTGATGCGCGACCTGCGCGCGCACGACGTCGACATGCTGACGATCGGCCAGTACCTGCAGCCGTCCGAGCACCACCTGCCGGTGCGTGCGTACGTGCATCCGGATACGTTCAAGATGTACGAGGAAGAGGCGTACAAGATGGGCTTCACGCACGCGGCCGTCGGCGCGATGGTGCGTTCGAGCTATCACGCCGATCTGCAGGCGCATGGGGCCGGGGTGGTCTGAGCGTCCCTGCTTCGTCGTCTTCCGGCGAACCCGAAAAAGCCCGCAGCGATGCGGGCTTTTTTGTTGCGGTTTTTTCGTCTGGGCATTTGGACAAGCGCTCGACGGCATGGACGTCTACAGATGTCTATTCGGGATCTAGTCGACCTGCTGTTATTTCCCTGTCGAAGCCCTTCTCGTCATAGCAAAGTGTCGCGATTTGCCACCGGCCGTCGTCGACCAGCCATAGTTCCAGAAAATCAAACCGTGAGCGTATTTTTCCGTCGCGTCTCATTGAGCCTTTTCCAGTAATCGACGCCCATTGCTGGTTTTCTGAAATTTCCGTGATTTCGTCGTGGGTGTGAAAGTCATATTCGCCCCATGTTTCTTCCGACAGGTGCCGTTGTATTTGGGATATTTGCTGGGCCTTCGTTAGTATCTTGCTCCCTCGTTTCACAAAGAAATGAGAGCTCTCTGCAAGATTCAGTTGCGCTATATCGCCGTCTACATAGGCGCTGACCCAAGCGCTCCTCATTTTCAGCAAGCTGGACTTTGTCATCGCAAATTTTTCCTTGGCTATCGAATTACGCTTGGGGCGCAACGCTCCTGAGCTCGACGTGACAAGCTAACGGTTCCTTCGGTGAATTGATATGGGACTCGTATGAAGTGCGGTTTGCTAGAGGGCGTGGCCCTGATCCAATTTCGGTGGATCTGAGTTAGGACGTGATCGAGTGCTTCCACACGCCGATTGCTGCTCAATCGTCGGCCTCATTCAATCCAGCATGGAAAGCAAAGCTGAAACGGCATCGATAGCTTCGCAGGATAAGTTCGCTCCCGCCGCGCGCAAAGCTCCTATAGTCGGCTCTCCCGCAGCAATGCCCGCATTCCGAAGGAGAGCCGCATGTCCCGTTTCAGCTTCATCCGCCGCGCCGTCGTCGCGCTGACCGCCTTTGCCGCGCTCGGCGCGGCGCACGCCGAAACGCGCGAAGTCGTGATCGCGTACCAGGACATGGTGGTGCCGTGGCGCTACGCGCAGGCGAGCGGTGAAGTCGAAAAGGCGACCGGCTACAAGGTCACGTTCCGCAAGCTCGACAGCGGCGCCGACGTGATCCGTGCGCTCGCGTCGGGCTCCGTGCAGCTCGGCGAAGCCGGCTCGAGCCCGATCGCGGCCGGGCTGTCGCAGGGGCTCGACATCTCGCTGTTCTGGGTGCTCGACAACATCAACGACGCCGAGGCGCTCGTCGCGCGCAACGGCTCGGGCGTCACGAACGTCGCATCGCTGAAGGGCAGGAAGATCGGCGTGCCGTTCGTGTCGACGTCGCATTTCCACACGCTCGTCGCGCTGCAGGCCGCGGGCGTCAATCCGAACGACGTGAAGATCGTCAACCTGCGTCCGCCCGAAGTCGCGGCGGCGTGGGCGCGCGGCGACATCGACGCGACCTACATCTGGGATCCGGTGCTCGCGAAGGTCAAGCAGTCGGGCACCGTGCTGACGACGTCGGGGCAGGTGGCGAAAGAAAGCGGCAAGGCAACCTTCGACGGCTTCGTCGTGAGCCGCAAGTTCGCGCGCGAGAACCCCGAGTTCGTCACGCGTTTCGTGAAGGTGCTCGCGGCCGCCGATGCCGACTACCGCGCGCACGCGGCGGCGTGGAAGGTCGGCTCGCCGCAGGTCGCGGCGGTCGCGAAGGTGTCGGGCGCGAACGCGCAGGACGTGCCGGCCAGCCTCGCGCTCTATGCATTCCCGACGGCGGCCGAGCAGGCGTCGCCGACGTGGCTCGGTGGCGGCGCGCAGTCGGGCGCCGCGAAGTCGCTCGCGGCGACGGCCACGTTCCTCAAATCGCAAGGCACGATCCAGACGGTGCTCGCCGATTATTCGACCGGCGTCGATCCGCAGTTCGTGCAGAAGGCCGCGCGCTGAGCGCGGCGATCATCGTGGAGTCCTGAGCATGAGCACGCTGGAAGTCCGTCAGGTATCGGTGGCCTATCCGGGCGAGCGCGGCAGGCCGACGACGCAGGCGCTCGCGCGCGTCGACCTGCGCATCGATGCCGGTGAATTCGTCGTCGCGCTCGGCGCGTCCGGCTGCGGGAAGACGACGCTCTTGAACTGCATGGCCGGCTTCGTCGCGCCGACGACCGGCGACGTGCGCGTCGACGGCGTGCCGGTCACGGGCCCCGGCGCCGATCGCGGCGTCGTGTTCCAGAAGTACGCGCTGTTGCCGTGGCTCGACGTGCTCGACAACGTCGCGCTCGGGCTGCGCTTCGCGCGCGTGTCGAAGGCCGAGCGCGAAGCGCGTGCGCGGGAGATGCTTGCGCTCGTCGGGCTCGACGGTCATGCGCATGCGCGCGTGTACGAGCTGTCGGGCGGGATGCAGCAGCGTGTCGGCATCGCGCGTGCGCTCGCGAGCGATCCGCGCGTGCTGTTGATGGACGAGCCGATGGGTGCGCTCGACGCGATGACGCGCGGCACGATGCAGGCGCTCGTGCTCGACGTGTGGGCGCGCACCGGCAAGACGGTGTTCTTCATCACGCACGATGTCGAGGAGGCATTGTTCCTCGCGACGCGTCTCGTCGTGATGACGCCCGGCCCCGGCCGGATCGCGGAAACCTTCGAACTGCCGTTCGCGCACCGCTACGTCGAATCGCGCGATGCGCGTGCCGTGAAGTCTTCACCGGATTTCATCGCGTGGCGCGAGCGGCTGATCGCGTACCTGCATCGCGACGAGGCCGCCGAGGTGGCCGCGTGATGCACGAACTCGCGCGACAGGGCGCGTCGGTCGGACGCGGTCGGATCAGCACTTTGCACAGGCAGGACAGCATGAGCACGCAGGATTCGTGGACGGCCGGCCAGACGGCCGCAGGTTTCGAGCAGAGCGATCGCACGCAGGCAGGGACGGCCGCGCGTCGTGCGCCGTCGTCGCGCCGCTACCGGTTGCCGGGGGAGGGGAAGACGGCGGCATTGAGCACGGCGACGGTCGCGGTGCTGGCCGTGCTGTGGTGGGTCGCCACGCATCGCCAGTGGTTGCCGCCGCTGTTCCTGCCCGCGCCGGAGGCCGTGTGGGCGGCATTCGTCGATGCTTGGCACGGGCGCATCCAGGGCGGCCTGCCGTTGTCCGAGCATCTGCTGTGGAGTGCTGCGCGCGTATTCGGCGCGTTCCTGCTCGCGACTGCGATCGGCGTGCCGGCCGGGATCCTGATGGGCGTGAGCCGCGTCGCGCGCGGCGTGCTCGATCCGCTGCTGGAGTTCTACCGGCCGCTGCCGCCGCTCGCGTACCTGCCGCTCGTCGTGATCTGGTTCGGTATCGACGAAACGGCGAAGCTCGTCGTGATCTTCCTCGCGTGCTTCGCGCCGATCGCGATGGCCGCGCGCGCCGGCGTGCGCGCCGCGACGGTCGAGCAGATCAATGCCGCGTATTCGCTCGGCGGCAGCTTCGCGCAGATCGTGCGGCACGTCGTGCTGCCGGCCGCGTTGCCGGAAATCCTCACCGGGCTGCGGATCGCGATCGGCTTCGGCTGGACGACGCTCGTCGCGGCCGAGATGGTCGCCGCGACGGCCGGGCTCGGGCAGATGGTGCTCAACGCGTCGAGCTTCCTGCGCACCGACATCGTCGTGATGGGCATCCTGATCATCGGCGCGATCGCGTGGCTGTTCGATCTCGCGATGCGGTGGGTCGAAAGGCGGATCGTGCCGTGGAAGGGGCGGAGCTGACGGAACGCAGGCGATACGGGCGACGTTTACGCGCCGCCCCGGCCTGCCGCCCTCAATCCCCCATCGCGATCCCTTCCCGCCGCGGATCCGCACCGCCGAACCACACCGTCTGCCCCTGCACGTTCAGCCGCTGGATCCCCTGCAGCCCGGAGTTCATCTCGACGACCTGCACGTCGTGCCCGCGACCCTTCAGCCCGTCGGCGAGCGCGTCCGACACGCGGCCGCGTTCGAGCTGCGTCGGCCCGTTCATCGACCCGAAGTTCGGCAGTGCGATCGCCTGCTGCATCGTCATCCCCCAGTCGAGCACGCCGACCAGCGTCTTCGCGACGTGATTGATGATCGCGGGGCCGCCGGCCGAGCCGACGACCATCGTCACCTGCTTCGTCTTCTTGTCGAACACGAGCTCCGGCGACATCGCCGAGCGCGGCCGCTTGCCGGCCTGCACGCGGTTGGCGACCGGCCGGCCGTTGTCGTTCGACACGAACGAGAAATCGGTGAGCTGGTTGTTCAGCATGAAGCCGCGCACCATCAGCCGCGAGCCGAATGCGTCCTCGATGCTGGTCGTCATCGACAGCGCCTGGCCGTAGCGGTCGACGATCGCGATGTCGGACGTCGACGGCAACTCGGGGCTGCGGTCGTCGGCCATCGCGAGCGTCGCGCCCTGCGGCGTGCCGGCCTGCGCGACGCCCATGCTGCTGTCGCCGATCAGGTGCGCACGCTGCGCGAGATAGGTCTTGTCGGTGAGGCTCGCCCAGCTGCCGCCCGGCAGCGGCACGAAATCGGGATCGGCGACATAGCGCGCGCGGTCCGCATACGCGAGGCGCCCGGCTTCGCTGAACAGGTGTGCGGCGAACGGCGTCGGCTCGTAGCCGACGTCGTTGCGCACCGGCTTCTGCGCGCCGATCTGCTGCCAGTCGGGCATCGCTTCGAGGATGCCGAGCATCTGCGCGATCGCGAGACCGCCCGACGACGGCGGCGGCATCCCGCACACGACCGAGCGCCGGTAATCGGCGCACAGCGGCGCGCGCACCTTCGCCTTGTAGCGCGCGAGATCCTGGAGCGACAGCAGGCCCGGGTTGGTCGGGTGCTTGCGCACCTTCGTGACGATGTCGCGCGCGATCGCGCCGCTGTAGAACGCGTTCGCGCCGCGGTCGGCGACCTGGCGCAGCACGGTCGCGAGCGCGGGGTTTTTCAGCACGGTGCCGGCCGCCTTCGGCGTGCCGTCCTTGTTGTAGAAGTACGCGCGCGCGGCCGGATCGTTCTTCAGGTACTTGTCGTTCGCGATCAGCATCGCGAGCCGCGGGCTGATCGTGAAGCCGTGCTCGGCGAGCCGGATCGCCGGCTGGAACAGCCGGCGCCACGGCAGCTTGCCGTGCGCGCGGTGCGCGGCGTCGAGCATGCGCAGCACGCCCGGCGTGCCGACCGAACGCCCGCCGACGACACCTTCGTAAAAGCTCATCGGCTGGCCGGTCGGCCCGTAGAACAGGCGGTCGGTCGCGGCGGCCGGCGCGGTTTCGCGGCCGTCGTAGGCCTGCGTCGCCTTGCCGTCGAAGTACAGCAGGAACGCGCCGCCACCGATCCCCGACGATTGCGGCTCGACGAGCGCGAGCACCATCTGCGTGGCGATCGCCGCGTCGATCGCGGTGCCGCCCGCCTTCAGCATGTCGTAGCCGGCCTGCGTCGCGAGCGGGTTCGCGGCCGCGATCATGAAGTGCTGCGAGGTCCAGCCCGGCTTGTCGGTCCAGCCGGACGACAGCTCGGGCGCGTGGACGCCGGGCAGCGGCACGGCGGCGCCCGATGCGGCGGCGACGGGCACCACCGCGCCCGACGGCGGCGTGGACGGGGACGTGCAGCCGGCATTGAACGCGACGAGCGCGACGGCGGCGAGCAGCGTCCAGGAGCGCGAATGCGGACGAATCCGGTCGAACATTGAACCCTCGGCAGCAGTGAATTCGAAGGAGGCGACGGTGCCGGCGCAGCGCGGCTGCCCGCCCCGGGCGCGCTATTGTCGCCGCGCGGCCGGCGGCTTGTCACCCGACAGGAAACCCTGACGCAGCGCGCCGGGCCCGCCCCGGCCGGTCTTTCCGGCCTGTTCGAGGATGAACTCTATGAACGTCGACGTCGCGCGCGTGTGGTGCCGGTTCGGCATGTAGAGCATGTACATGTGCGTGCCGAAGATACTGAGCCGGTACGCGTCGAGCGACGTGACGACCGTGCCGCGCCGGATGTCGTCGTGCACCACGTAGTCGGGCACGATGCCGACGCCGATCCCGCCGAGGATCGCCTGCCGCAGGAACAGGAAGTTCTCCGAAACCAGCGTGGGCTCGAGCAGCACCTCGTGGCGCTCGTCGCCGAGATAGGCGGCGATCCGGAGCTGGCGGCCCATCACCGTCGCGGTGACGACGGGGGAGGCCGACAACGCGCCGAGGCTCGCCGGCATCCCGTGCTCGGCCGCGAATGCGGCCGACGCGCACGCGACGTAGCGCACCGCGCCCATGTCGCGCGCGACGAGGTTCTGCGGCGGCTCCGGCATCACGCGCACCGCGATGTCGATCTCGTCGCGCATCAAGTCTTCCACGCGGTTCTCGAACACGACGTCGAGCACGATGCCCGGATGCAGCCGCTTGAACGCGAGCAGCCAGTCGGACATCACCATCTGCCCGTAGCCGCTCGGCACCGACAGCCGCACGCGGCCCTGCAGGTCCTGGCCAAGCGTCGTCACCGATTCCTGCGCGGCCAGCAGTTCGTTGCGGATGCGCCGGCCGTGTTCGTACAGCTTCAGCCCGATCTCGGTCGGCTCGATGCGCCGCGTCGTGCGCCGCACGAGCTGCTGGCCGATCGAGCGTTCGAGCTGGTTCAGCCGGTAGCTGACGTTCGCCCGGCTCATCTTGAGCCGCTGCGCGGCCTTGCTGAGATTGCCGGCGTCGAGGATCTCGACGAGCAGCGTCAGCGCGTTCAGGTCCATGCGTCGCGTCTCCTGATCCGTCCCGTTTAACGGTTGGAAGCATTCAGTGTCAAGTCAGACTTGACAGCTTGTAAAAGCGGCAGGGAATTGTCAATGAATCTCGATCAATCGAGAATCGGGTCATGCCCGGCGTACGGCCGGATCTTGTCCCGCTTCGTGCGGGACCGGGGTGGGTGCCCCGGCGCCGCTCGCGATGCCGCGAGCCATGAACCGGCGTCGACGCACCTGCCGCCGCGTCAAGGAGACACGATGAACTCACCCGCTTCCCCCACCAGCCCGGCCGGCACCGTCACGCGCGAGCGGCGCGACAAGGTGCTCGTCGTCACGATCGACCATCCGCCCGTCAACGCGCTGTCCGCCGATGTGCGGCGCGGCCTTGCCGACGCGCTCGACGCCGCGCAGGCCGACGACGCGATCCGCGCGGTGCTGATCGTCGGCGCCGGCCGCAACTTCATCGCGGGCGCCGACATCCGCGAATTCGGCAAGCCGCCGGTGCCGCCGTCGCTGCCCGACGTGTGCGAGCGGATCGAATCGGGCACGAAGCCGGTCGTGGTCGCGCGGGCGTCAACAAGATGAGCCTGTATCGCCAGTTCTCGTCGAAGGACGAGCTGATCCTCGCGTATCTGGAGCGGATGGATGCGTGTTTCTTCGACCGCTTCAATACGAGCGTCGCGAAACACC
>NZ_JAAGPM010000133.1:0-22035 GCF_017104865.1 Burkholderia sp. Ac-20349 | reverse complement strand
TCGGGCATTCTTATGGGTGTTCATCCGGCTGGGTTCCTGGAAGGTTGGGTGTTTGGCGACTTCCAGTCTCCCAGACTCAGTCCGGATGAACCATCGATACAACCTATTGAAGCTTCACAGCTAGCGCGGGCTGACCGATTACCCGACGCTGGCCCAGGCCGCGGCCTGAGCCGGCATACCGGAGACTGCTCATGAGAATCACGCTCCCTTCCCGCCTGGGTTTCGGCACCGCGCCGCTGGGCAACATGTACCGGGACATCCCGCACGAAGAAGCGCTGGCCACGGTCGACGCAGCGTGGGAAAGCGGCATCCGCTACTTCGACGCCGCGCCGCTGTATGGCGCCGGCCTCGCGGAGCTGCGTCTCGGCGAAGCGCTCGCGGGGCGTCCGCGCGACGCGTATTCGCTCGGCACCAAGGTCGGCCGGCTCGTCCTCGACGAACACGAAGACGCATCGCAGCGCGATCTCGGCGAAAAGGGCGGCCTGTTCCGCCACGGGCTGCCGAACAGGATCGTCTACGACTACACCGAAGACGGCACGCTGCGCTCGATCGATGCAAGCCTCAAGCGGCTGCGCACCGACCGGCTCGACACCGTATGGATTCACGACCCGGCCGTCGACTTTCATGGCGACGCGTGGCGCGACGTGTTCGACGTCGCGATGTCGGGTGCAGCGAAGGCGCTCACACGGCTGCGCGACGAGAAGGTCATCCAGGGCTGGGGCCTCGGCGTGAACCGCGTCGAGCCGTGCGAACTCGCGCTCGAACGCGCGGACCCCGACGGCTTCCTGCTCGCCGGGCGCTACACGCTGCTCGATCATGCGGGCGCACTCGAACGGCTGATGCCGGCAAGCGCCGCGCGCGGGCTCGGGATCATCGTCGGTGGCCCGTACAACTCGGGCGTGCTGGCGGGCGGAACCCACTACGAATATCAGCCGGCCACGCAGGCCATGCTCGACCGCGTCGCCCGCATCCGCCAGATCGGCGAACGATTCGGCGTCGATGTCCGCGCGGTGGCGCTGCAATTCTCGCTCGCGCACCCGGCCGTCGCGGCCGCGATCCCCGGTGCGAGCCGGCCCGAACGCATCGACGAGAACCTGCGCCTCGCGGCGATGCCGATCCCGGCCGAACTGTGGGATGCGCTGAAGGCCGAGCGCCTGATTGCCGCGCATGCACCGACGCCGGCAGGCGCGTGATGACGCGCGGTTGCATCGCCGCATGCGGCCGCGCAACCGCGTGCAATCGCGGCTTCTATCGTCGCGATTGCCATTTCCGAATTGCGGCCTGCGCAATCGGCGTCTAGCGTTTACGGGATCGACTCCCCCGTGCCCGCTGACTTGAAAGGACGCCCGCCATGCCAAGCCGCTCCCCGACACGCGACATGCTGCTGGCCATCGCGGCCGGCGTTTCATTCGCGGCCTGCGCCGCGCCGGCGTACGCCGACGCGGGTCTCACGCCGCCCGAACCGGCGACGGCGGTGCTGTCGACCACCGCGACCGGCGTGCAGATCTACGCATGCGAATACGACCACGACCATCGGCTCGCGTGGACCTTCCAGCGCCCGGAGGCGACGCTGTTCGATGCGAGCGGCACACTCGTCGTCCGGCACGGCGCGGGGCCGTCGTGGGAAGCGCTCGACGGCAGCCGCATTACCGGCAAGAAACTCGCGGAAGCGCCGAGCGCGCGTGCCGGCAGCATTCCGCAACTCCTGCTCGCCGCGACGCCGGCCGCAACGGGCGCGACCGGCACGCTCGCCAGCGTGCGCTTCGTCCAGCGGCTCGATACCGTGGGCGGCACGCCGCCGGACGCCGCGTGCTCGACCGAGCATGCGGTCGGTCGCTTCCCTTATTTCGCGCGCTACGTGTTCCTGAAGTAACGCTCGACGACACCGCACCGCGCCCGGCGCACAGAAAGCCAAAGCGGCCGGCAACCGCATCTTCCGGGCATCCATGGGCGAGGCACTTGCCCGATGCGCCCGAGGCCACGCACGCGCTCGCTTGCGACCGCGTCACCACCGTGCTCACCACGGCGGGCAAGGCGTTTTCGGAAAACGAGCGATCCTCCGACCGGCGAAACCTACACGTATTCGAACGCCACGATCGACATGTTCCGCCCATATCTCGACCATCTCGCGCACAATTGAGGCCCGGGCGAACACGAGAACCGCCCCCCGCGATGGCGGTATCGTCCGAATGCAGGTTGCGCGCGGCGCCGAATCCCGTCACCGCCCCCTGTTTCCGCCGGCCTGCCTGGCCCCAATGAAAGATATTCGTAATTTTCGATGCATCACCCGCATTCCCCCTGCCCGTCGACCCTGCATTCAAATAATCGCCTTAACGGATTCAAACTAGGCGTATACACGCGTGTCGTCGCGACGGAGCCCCGTTGCACGCCGATATAAGCGCTGAGACATGCGCTGCATGCTCTTCCCCCAATGGGACGTGATGGGCGGTTCGCCTAACCTTCGCTACGGCAAAGCGCACGTGACGGGGTCGACGACACAACGCGTCGCACGACGCGACACCCTCGCGATCGTTTCGATTCGCACGTCATGACACGGATCACGCGTCATGCGTCCCCACGACGTTGCCGACAATCCCAACTAGATACGAGACACCCTGACGACGGTTCGCTACGGGCCGTTTCAGCATGCTGATAAAGGAGCAAGCTCATGAGTGATACCCCGGTGCAGCCGACGGTCGACGTCGGCGCGGCAGAAACGGACTTTGGCACCCAGGGAGTCATCGACCGGTACTTCGGCATTTCGTCGCGCGGCAGCACGCAGCGCCGCGAAATCATTGCCGGCGTCACGACCTTCCTCGCGATGGTCTATTCCGTGTTCGTCGTCCCCGGCATGTTCGGCAAGGCCGGCTTCGACACGAGCGCCGTGTTCGTCGCGGTCTGCCTCACCACCGCGTTCGGCTCGCTGCTGATGGGCCTGTGGGCGAAGCTGCCGATCGCGATCGGCTGCGCGATCTCGCTGACCGCGTTCACCGCGTTCGGCCTCGTGCTCGGCAAGGGGCTGTCGCCGACGGTCGCGCTCGGCGCCGTGTTCCTGATGGGCCTCGTGTTCACCGGCATCTCGGTGACCGGCGTGCGTTCGTGGATCCTGCGCAACCTGCCCGCGGGCGTCGCGCACGGCACCGGGATCGGCATCGGCCTGTTCCTGCTGCTGATCGCGTCGAACGACGTCGGCCTCGTGATCAAGAACCCGGGCGCCGGCCTGCCGGTCTCGCTCGGCCAGATCACCGCGTTCCCGGTCATCATGTCGGTCATCGGCCTGGCCGCGATCTTCGGCCTCGAGAAGCGTCGCGTGCCGGGCGGCATCCTGCTCGTCGTGATCGCAATCTCGATCTTCGGCCTGATCTTCGATCCGAGCGTGAAGTACCACGGCATCTTCGCGCTGCCGTCGCTGAGCGCACCGGGCCATGCGTCGCTGATCGGCGCGATGGACATCAAGGGCGCGCTGTCGATGGCCGTGCTGCCGAGCGTGCTGGCGCTGGTGATGACGGCCGTGTTCGACGCGACCGGCACGATCCGCGCGGTCGCGGGCCAGGCCGGCCAGCTCGACGAGAACGGCCGCATCATCAACGGCGGCCGTGCGCTGACCGCCGATTCGCTCAGCTCGATCTTCTCCGGCTTCCTCGGCGGCGCGCCGGCGGCGGCCTACATCGAGTCGAGCGTCGGCGTGGCCGCCGGCGCGAAGACGGGCCTCGCGGCCGCCGTGGTCGGCCTGCTGTTCCTCATCGTGATGTTCTTCTCGCCGCTCGCGGGCCTCGTGCCGTCGTACGCCACCGCACCGGCGCTGATGTACGTCGGCCTGCTGATGCTCGGCAGCGTGAGCAAGCTGCACATGGACGACATGGTCGACGCGATGTCGGGCCTCGTGTGCGCGGTGTTCATCGTGCTGACCGCGAACATCGTGACGGGCATCATGCTCGGCTTTTCGACGCTCGTGATCGGCCGCATCGCCAGCGGCGAATTCCGCAAGCTCAACGTCGGCACCGTGCTCATCGCCGCCGTGCTCGTCACGTTCTATCTCGGCGGCTGGGCGATCTGACCGCGAATCGTGCGCGACGTCGCCGGCAGAAGGACGGCGCGCATCGGGACGACATCGTCTCCTCCACCATCATCGTTGATGGTCTCCAGGCCTGGGAACGCAAGTTTCCAGGCTTTTTTTGTCGATGCCGCACGGCACGGCGCGCACCGCGACACGAATCCACGCCCGGTGCTACGATCGCGCTTTGCCTTCAGGAGCCCCCCCATGAACGCGCTCGGCATCGTCTCCGAATCGAGCACCCGGAACTCGGCGCGCAAGCCGCCGTTCATCCCGTCGTTCGGCTTCCACGAAGTGCATGAATCGAAGCCGATCGATGCCGCCCCGGCACGCATCATCGACACGGTCACCGCGCTCGACATGCGCACGGATCCGGTCGTCAACGCGCTGCTCAACATCCGCGAATTCCCGGGGACCCTTGCCGCCGCGCTGCGCCGCGACACCACGCGACACGAACGCGAACCCTTCGGCCTCCATGCGTTCACGCCGCTGCACCGCGATGAAACGTCGCTGTCGCTCGGCCTCGTCGGCCGCTTCTGGCGTCCGGAACTCGGTGTGCTGCCGATCGCCGACGCAGCGGCCTTCATCCAGCACGACGACCCGCGCAACGCGAAGCTGGTGCTCCGCTTCGAAGTCGTCGGGCTCGCGTCGGGTGCGCACATGCTGCGCACCGAAACCTTCGTGCATTGCCCGACTGCCCGCACGCGGCTGCTGTTCATGCCGTACTGGCTCACGATCCGGATGGCGAGCGGCTGGATTCGGCGCCGCACGCTGACGGCGGTGGAGATGGCGCTGGCGTGACGCACGCGTGCGGCCGGCTCCGTTCAGAACACGTGACGCAGGCCCGCGTTGACACCGGCCGTCGTGCCTGACGCGCCGAACAACGCATGGGTGGCGGACAGGCCCGTGTTCATCGCGCCATGGTTGTTCACCATCCCGACCTGCGCGTAGAGCGTCGTCGCCTTCGACAGAAAATACTGCGCCCCCATCGCGAACATCAGCGAGTGATTGCCCGGATCGTTCCGGTCGCTCGTGATCCACACGCCGCCGTTGAGATCGAAGGCCGGCGCGACCAGACAATCGGCGCCGGCGCCGTAGACGTCGCTGCTGAAGGAGCCGGCCACCTTGAAACGGGTCCACGATGCCTTCGCCGTGAGTTTTCCCCAGGTGTAGGCGGCGCCCAGCGTGCGTCCGACGAACGGCTGGTCGGAGGGAACCGGCGTGCGCACCGGTGCGCCCGCGTTGCCGTCGTACATCGCGGCGACGAGTGTCAGGCCACCGTGCGCGTAGTCGAGGCTCGCCGAATACTGGCGTCCCGCGCGAAAATCGCCGGCCTTCCCGCCCGGCGCGAACATCACGCTGCCGGCGAGACCGAACCAGCGCGGCGTGGTGTAGCTCAACGCATTCGCATTGAAGATGCCGGTCGCCAATACGGCATCGCCGTACGTGAGGAGGCCACTGCCGAACAGCGCCATCTGACGCGGATCCGACGCATACACGGCGAGGAAGAACGGGGAGGGCTGCAGGCCGGCCTTGACCTCGCCGAACCGTCCGCCGAGCGCCATCCAGGCCTGCCGGCCCCATGCGAACCCGTTCGAGTTGTTGAAACCGCCGTTCGCGACGCTGATGCCGCTTTCGAGCTTGAACGTCGCGCGCAGGCCGCCGCCAAGATCCTCGGTCCCGACCAGCCCAAACTGGCTGGGCGCGTACCCGCTGTCGAGAAACGAAAACTGCTTTCCGGCCGGTTGCCCGCCGGCCGGGGCGGCCGTCTTGCTCAGATACAGCAGGCCGCCGTCGACCACGCCATACAGCGTCACGCTGCCCTGCGCATGGACGTGCGCGTGAGCGCCGGTCAGCAGACCCGCCAGGCAAGCATGCCGAATCTTCCCGACCACCCTTCTTCCTGACATTCCCGTCTCCTTGTCTTTCGTATTATTTTGATCAGTATTTCTAATCGATATACCTGCGGAGATCGCGACCGGACGACGAGCAACGACCCGCTTCATCCGCGGATCGCTTCGTGCGGGCCGGCACTTGCCGGCCCGTCCCCGCGCTATCGATCGATTCGACTCATGCCGCGCGCCTTCACGCGCCCAGCGGCCCGCCAAACGGCAAGACGGTGCCTGCCGGATAGCCCCTCGTCGTACTGTCGCGCATCTGGGTGAACAGTGCCTCGACCGGCCCGGTGATCTCCATCAACTCGATGTACCCGCCCAAAGCCGAATGGGCATCGACGTACGCGGCCCGGCTGCCTCCGCCGACCACGGCATCGAGGATCACCGGGTAGCCCTGTCCGGTCAGTTCGTCGAGCCTGCGTTGATACGCATCCGGCGTGGCCGCCACGCCCCAGTGATGGAAGCCGGTACGCGGCTTGCCCGCGGCGTCGATATAAGGGCTCGGCGACGCGCAGTTCTGCTGGATCAGTTCGATCGTCATCGAACCGGAAAACCCCAGGCACAGGGTGATGTCCGGCGCGACCGGCGCGCCGCGATACGTGAGTGTCTCGAAGGGGAAATGCTCGGCAAGAAACCACGGCCCCACGTGCAGCGCGCTACCGTAGCGAGACATTGCCGCATGGATGTCGTCCACGACGTATGCCATCTGGATAATGGCGTCGGACGGCTGGCCCCATTTCAAGTTCATGTTCATGTTCGATCCTCGTTGATGGTTGGCCCGATCAGGCAACCAGCGTGTATCCGCCGTCGCAGGCGATCGCCTGCCCGGTGACGTAGCGGGACTCGTCGCTCGCCAGGAACAGCGCGAGATTGGCGATGTCGACCGGCTCCTGGAGGCTGCCCAGCGGGACATTCGCGGCGACGAAGTCGTCGGTCAGCTGCTCGGCGGGCACGCCCTGCTCGGCCGCCATCGTGCCGAACAGCGCCGCCAGCATCGGCGTGCGGACCTGCCCCGGATGAACCGAGTTGCACCGGATACGGGTGCCGCGGCGCGCGCAATGAAGCGCCACCGACGTGGTGAACTGGCTGACCGCCGCCTTGGACGCGCCGTATGCGGTCAGGAATGGGGTCGGCACCAGCGCCGCGACCGACGACAGGTTGACGATCGACCCGCCGCCCGACGCCGCGATCAGCGGGACCAGGTGCTTGCAGCCGAGAAACGTGCCGGCGGTGTTGATCGCGAAGATGGCGTTCCAGTCGGCCAGCGACGTGTGCTCGGGATCGCGGGGCGCGCCGCGCCGGCCGTCGATGCCCGCATTGTTGACCAGGATGTGGAGCGAACCGAACGTCTTTTCCACATGTGCCTTCAGGTCGGTCCAGCCCGTCTCGGACGACACGTCCTGAATCGCGAACGTCGCACCGATCGCGTCCGCCTCGACTTGTCCCGCCGGATCGACATCGGTCATCACGACACGCGCGCCCTCCTCACGCAGCCGGGCGGCAATGGCCAGTCCCAGCCCTTTGGCCGCGCCGGTGACCAGCGCAACCTTCCCTTTCACTCGTCCTGTCATGTCATCTGTCTCCTGTATGGGTATCGAACGTGCTCCACCGGCATCACGCTTCCTGAAACTCGTACATCACCGGCACACGGATGTGATCGGCCGCATGATTGGCGCGCGCGAGACCCAGCATCAACTCCGCGTCGATCAGCCCGGCCACCCGGCCGTCGTCCTCATATCCGGCAAGCGGACCGTACACCGTCGCATAGAGCACGAAGCCGGTCGTCGTGGTGGGCGTATGAATGGCGCCCGTTTGCTCCCACACGTACCAGCCGGCCGAGCCGCGATCCGCGTCGTAGCCGAACTCGCCCTCGAGCATGAAGCCCTCGATCGCGCCGAGGTGATGATGAATCGGCGCCTGGGTGTCGGCGCCGACTTTCAGCAGCATCGTGAAGCCGCCCGTCTTCAGGTCGACGTTCAGCAACTTGAACCAGGTATTCGGCATGACCCAGTCGGTCCACGGCAAGGTGGCCGGGTTGAAGAAGACGTTGGTCTTCTGGTGACGCACGCGCGGCGTGCCGGACGGGGTGGCGGAAATAGCGTTCATGGCCTTCTGGACTCCTTGGAATGTCCTGATTGCGGTGGAAAACCTGCGTGATACGATCAGGCAAACGGTGCCCGGCCGGCTTGGCACACAGCGCCAATCGATTGACCTGGGGCGCCACCGTCCCGAAAGCAGTGCGTTCGAAGGTGGAGCACGAATTGGATCGACCAGCAGGCATGTCGGGCTCGGCCCTCGCGGGCGAGGCCGGTCTATCGGAGTGGGAAGCCGTCATCCGCGGCGTCTACGGGCCGTCGACGTTCGAAATGAGCCGGCCGGACGCGTTTGCCGGCCTCTATCGGCAGGCCGCCGGGTCGCTGGTCAGCACGATCTCCGGCAATGTCGCCAGCGTCCGGACCGACGGCAGCGTCGGTCAGTGGCGCGATGGGCAGTCGGTGTTCGTGGTCGTTGCGCAGGAAGGGGAAACCCGCATGAGCCAGGACGGCGCATCGCTCGTGCTGCGCCCGGGCGACATCACCATCGCCGACCCGCACCGCTCATGGGACTACCGGTTTTCCGGCCGCTTCTCGCATCTGTCGGTGATCGTGCCGCGCTCGGTGCTTTCCCTTCATCCCGACGGCCCCGACGCGACGGTGTTGTGGCACTGCCCTTCGCAAAGCCGCCTGGCGCGGGCAATCCACGCATTGTCCCGGCTGATGGCCGAAGACGAGGCCGACGCACCGGATCGGCCGGGCGAAGCGGCGAGCCTGCATGCGGCGTTGATCGACCTGCTGGCGGGCGGCCTCGCGACCGGAGCGGCAACCGAACCCGCATGCGACTCGCCGGCCCCACGCCAGGATCCGCGCTATCGCCGTGCGCTGCTCGCCATCGACGACCATCTGCGCGATCCGGGCCTGTCGTCGGCGCACCTCGCCAACCTCCTGGGCATGTCGCTACGCACACTTCACCGGTTGTTCCAGCAACAGGGGACGACCGTATCCGGCCATCTGCTCGCCCGCCGCCTCGATCTTTGCTACCGGCAGTTGCAGAGCCCGCGCCATCGCGACCGGACGATCACCGATATCGCGTTCGAATGCGGCTTCAACGACCTGAGCCACTTCTCGCGCAGCTTCCGGCGGCGCTTTGGCGTGACGCCGGGCGCGGTGCGATCGCATCCCGACCATGCCGGCGCGCGCCGCGCGGCCGAATGAGCGGGCTGCCGCTGCCGCGCAGATGGCGCTCGCAGCCATCGCACCCCGTCTCGTGAACGCATACGTGCACGACCCGCAGCGTTCGCTGCGATGTCGCGCACCGGCCGAAGAAGGTTCGGCCTCACCGCGCCTGCCATTGCGGCATGCGCGGGCGATCCGCATCAGAACGGCTTGATCACGACCAGCCCGACGACGATCGCCGTCGCGGCCACGACCGCGCCCGCCGCCTGCCCGAGCCAGGGCGCCGGCACGACCACGAGATCGTCGCGTTCCATGCGCCGCAGCGTGCCGGACAGGATCCCGTGCAGCGCCGACAGCGCGACCACCACCACGAGCTTCACCGACAGCCACGCCGCGCCGAACCAGTGGCCGTTCAGCGCCAGCGCGATCCCCGCGATCCAGACGAGCGCGAGCGCGGGTGCCGTCACCGTGCGGTCCCAGCGCCGCACCGCGCGATGCACGGCGAGGTTGGCGATGCGCACGCCAACGGACAGCAGCAGCAAGCCACCGACGAACGTGACGACAGCGACGACATGAATGGCCTTGAGCCACAGATAGATCATCGCGCGTGCCTCCTGCGCGCGATCCATCCGGCACTCGTCAGCCCCACAAACGGCACCACGGCCGCCAGCACGAGCCGCGCGACTTCGGCCTTGCTCCACAGCCCGCTCGACGCGGTGCCGACGACCGCCCACACGTACATCGCGAACGCGATGCCGTGCACCGGGCCCATGATCGATACCGCGGCCGGATAACCGGCCAGGTGCTTGAGCGGCACGGCGACGCACACCAGCACGACGAGCGTGGTCGCCTCCAGCAACGACAGGTATTGCAGGTTCCGCAATGCATTGCGATCGTCTTGTTGCATCGGCAATCTCCAGGTTGGCCTGCGACGATTGTCGCGTGTGGTGCCGTTTCGAGCCATTGGCTAAAATGACATCTTTAAACGGATTCTGGCCAAACCTCGAACGCCATGCATACGGTCGCCGTGCTCGCCCTGTCCGATGTCGTCCCGTTCGATCTGGGCATTGCGTGCGACACGTTCGCGCGCGTGCGGTCGCCCGACGTCGCACAGCCATACCGCGTGCGCGTGTGCAGCGAGCACGCGCGTGTCGCGGGCGACCTGTTCGACCTGCGCCCGCCGTTTCGTCTCGACGCGCTCGCCGATGCCGATACGATCGTCGTCCCCGGCACGTCCGTGCCGCTCGCGCCCACGTCGCGCCACGTGATCGCGGCACTGCGCGCGGCGGCCGCGCGCGGGTGCCGGATCGCATCGATCTGCAGCGGCGCGTTCGTGCTCGCGGAAGCCGGGCTGCTCGACGGCCTGCGCGCGACGACGCACTGGCTCGCGGCCGCCGAGCTCGCGCGCCGCTATCCACGCGTGACGGTCGATCCAAACGTGCTGTTCGTCGACAACGGGCAGATCCTGACGTCGGCCGGCGCGGCGGCCGGCCTCGATCTGTGCCTGCACCTGATCCAGGCCGACTACGGCGCGGCGGTCGCCGTCGACGCCGCGCGCTGCGCGGTGGCCCCGCGCGTCCGCGAAGGCGGGCAGGCGCAGTTCATCGCGCCGGAATGGCCGAGCGGCACCGACGGCCTGCAAAGCCTGATGGACTGGCTGCAGGCCAACCTGCGCAAGCCGCTCACGCTCGACGCGATGGCCCGCAAGGCGTCGACGAGCGTGCGCACGCTGACGCGGCGCTTCCAGGAGCAGACGGGCACATCGCCGCGGCAATGGCTGCAGACCGCGCGCGTCAGACATGCGCAGCAGTTGCTGGAGGTCACGGAGCTGTCGATCGAGCATGTCGCGACGGAGGCCGGCTTCGGTTCGGTCACCGCGTTTCGCGAGCGGTTCGCGCGCATCGTCGGCACGTCGCCGCAGCGGTATCGTCAGGCGTTCCGCGCGCGAACCGGCGCATGATGATCACCTCGTCGATACCCACCGCGCCCCGGCTCGCGATGCTTCGCTCCGTCGGCGTAAAAGCCTGCGTACGCAACCGTCAGGATCGCTACCGAATTCCGTCACAGAAAATCGCCCGCCACAGCATCGCGCCAACCGGACCCGATCGATGACCCGCATCCGCAACCCCCTGAACCTCGCGCAGCTGCAGGCGTTCGTCTCCGCCGCGCATCACAAGAGCCTGCGCGCGGCCGCGCGCGAGCTCGGCGTCACGCAGCCCGCGATCACGCATACGATCCGCGAGCTCGAAACGGCGCTCAACGCTGAGCTGCTCGCGCGCAGCGTCCGCGGCGTCGAGCTGACCGCGTGCGGCCATGCGCTGCTGCCGCGCGCCGAGCAACTGCTCGGCGATATCCGCCGCACGGTCGAAGCCGTCGAGCAGGTGAAAGGCGAGATGTCGGGGCGCGTCGCGGTCGGCACGATGCCGTCGATCGCGCTGACCGCGCTGCCGCGCGCGGTGACGGCATTCCGCCAGTCGATGCCGAACGTGAACCTGCATCTCGAGGAAGTGACGGTGCCCGACGCGCTCGCGCAGCTGCGCAACGGCACGCTCGACATCGCTGCGATGCACCACGTGCCCGCACTCGATCGCGATTTCACGCAATCGCCGCTGCTGTCGACCGAATTCACCGTCGTGATGCGCGAAGGCCACCCGCTGGCGCACGCGCGCCGGTTAGAGGAATTGCTCGATGCCGAGTGGATCGTCACGGTCGGCGCCGAGCAGTTTCCACACAGCGTGATGGTCGGGATGTTCGAGGCGCGCGGGCTGCCGCTGCCGAAGCGCCTGCTGCGATCGCCGATGTCGTTCGCGGTGACGCTCGGGCTCGTCGCACGCTCGGACGTGATCGGCTGCTTCACGCGCCCGCTCGCCACCATGGTCGCGCCGCTCGGCATCCGCACGGCCGACCTCGACGAAAGCATGCCGCGCTTCGACCTGTCGATCATCGCGCGGCGCGACCTGCTGCCCACGCCCGCTGTCTCGCAATTCGTCACGTGCCTGCAGCGCGCGGTCAACGAAACGCTCGGCTGAATCGTTCCTGTGTCTGAAACGGCGGCGCATCCGACGCGCCGCCGCCGGGCCCGGTATCGGGGCTTGTCCTAGGCGCCCTGCCGGTATTTTGTCTTGATAATCTTGCGCACGTCGCGCGCCCGCATCGGGTGGGCGAAACGGACAGCCTGACGCGAAGCCGCGCCAGGCCGAAGGCTTACGGCGCGGCACAACCGCGCACCCATCGAACAAAACGAGGAGTCACCGAGTGAAAAAGATTCTTGCGGCTGTGACCGTCGCCCTGCTCGCCGTATCGGCTGGCGGCGCGTACGCGAAGGACTGGTCGACCGTGCGGTTCGGCGTCGACGCAAGCTACCCGCCTTTCGAATCGAAAGGCGCTGACGGCAAAGTGGTCGGGTTCGACGTCGATCTCGGCAACGAAATCTGCCGCCGCATGAACGCGAAGTGCGTGTGGATCGAAAACGACTTCGACGGGATGATTCCGGCGCTGAAGGCCCGCAAGTTCGACGGCGTGCTGTCGTCGATGTCGATGACGCCGGCGCGTCAGGAACAGATCGCCTTCTCGGCGAAGCTGTTCAACACGCCGACGCGCCTCGTCACGAAGAAGGGCGCCGGCCTGATGCCGACGGCCGAATCGCTGAAGGGCAAGTCGGTCGGCGTCGAGCAGGGCACGATTCAGGAAACCTATGCGAAGACGTACTGGGCCTCGAAGGGCGTGAACGTCGTGCCTTACCAGAACCAGGACCAGGTCTATGCCGACCTGATCTCCGGCCGTCTGGACGGCGCGCTGCAGGACGCAGTGCAGGCTGACATCGGCTTCCTGAAGACCCCGCGCGGCGCGAACTTCGATTTCGCCGGCAAGGATCTCGACGATCCGAAGACGCTCGGCGAAGGCGCCGGCATCGGCCTGCGCAAGGAAGACACCGACCTGAAGGCGAAGATCGACGGCGCGATCGCCGGCATGCGCAAGGACGGCACGTACGCGAAGATCGCGAAGAAGTACTTCGATTTCGACGTCTACGGCAAGTAATTCGCCGGCAATCGCACGCTTCGCTGCGACGCAAACGGGCTCCGCGAGGAGCCCGTTTTTTTGCGCGTGCGGCGCCGGCAGCGTTATTTTTTCCGCACCAACCTGATGATTCTCAACGAAAATCGACGTGCTCTGGCGCCGGTTTGATGGCGGCGAGGGGGCAACGTACAATCGATCTTCCACGCACACCGGATCATTCGCGGCTGCGCCGCACTCCCCATCATGCAAACGCAGACCCATCCGCTGATTTCCCCCGCCGTCGGTACCGAACGCCAGATCACGAGCTTTCACTACGGCCCGCGCGGCGGCAAGAAGGTCTATATCCAGTCGTCGCTGCACGCGGACGAACTGCCCGGCATGCTGGTCGCCACGCTGCTGCGCCGCAAGATCGCCGCGCTCGAGACGGCCGGCAAGCTGCGCGGCGAAGTCGTCATCGTGCCCGTGCCGAACCCGATCGGCCTGTCGCAACACGTGTTCGGCGATCACCTCGGCCGCTTCGAGCTCGGCTCGATGCAGAACTTCAACCGCAATTTCTACGATCTCGCGGCGCTCGTGCTGCCGCGCGTCGAACACCGCCTCACGAACGACGCGCAGCACAACCTCGTCGCCGTGCGCGCCGCGATGCGCGAGGCGCTCGACGAGCAGCAGCCGCGCACCGAGCTCGACTCGCAACGCCTCGCACTGCAGAAGCTGTCGTTCGACGCCGATATCGTGCTCGACCTGCACTGCGACAGCGACGCGGTGATGCACCTCTACACGAACCCCGATCTGTGGCCCGACGTCGAGCCGCTGTCGCGCTATCTCGACGCGCAGGCGTCGCTGCTCGCGCTGAATTCGGTCGGCAACCCGTTCGACGAGATCCACAGCTTCTGCTGGTCGGATCTGCGCAACCGCTTCGGCGACCGCTTCCCGATCCCGAACGGCGCGATTTCCGTCACGATCGAACTGCGCAGCGAGCGCGACGTGTCGTACGAATTCGCCGAAAAGGACGCGCAGGCGATCGTCGAATACCTGACCGAGCGCGGCGTCGTCGACGGCAAGCCGGCGCCGCTGCCGCCGCTCGCGCATCCGGCCACGCCGCTCGCGGGCACCGATCCGCTCGTCGCGCCGGTGTCGGGCGTGATCGTGTTCCGCACGCCGGTCGGCGTGATGATCGAGGCCGGCGAGGCCGTGGCCGACATCGTCGATCCGCTGACCGATCGCGTCGTCACGCTGAAGAGCAGCGTGTCGGGCGTGCTGTACGCGCGCCAGATCGTGCGCTTCGCGACGGCCGGCATGGAAGTCGCGCGCATCGCCGGCGCGACCGCGATCCGCACCGGTTCGCTGCTGTCGGCCTGAGCGGCCGGCCCGCGCGCCGGGTCACGGCGCGCGGCGCGCTGACCCTCACGCACCAACGAAATCGCCCGCTTGCGCGGGCGATTTGCTTTCCGGACCGTCGAGATCCGGCAATCCGGCGTGCCGTCGTATGAAACCGTTCAGAACGCCGGCACGATCGCGCCGCCGAACTTCTGGTCGATGAACTTGCGCACGTCGTCCGATTCATAGGCCGCGACGAGCTTCTTCACCCACGGCTTGTCCTTGTCCTGCGCGCGCACCGCGATCAGGTTCGCATACGGCCCGCGCAGATCCTCGATCGCGATCGCATCCTTCACCGGCGTGAGCCCGGCCTTCACCGCGTAGTCGGTGTTGATCGACGCGACATCGAGATCGGGCAGCGCGCGCGGCAGTTGCGCGGCGTCGAGTTCGACGATCTTGATCTTCTTCGGATTCTCGGCGACGTCGAGCGGCGTCGCATTCACGCCGTTGGTGCCGGCGCCCGCCTTCAGCTTGATCACGCCGTATTTCTGCAGCAGCAGCAGCGCACGGTTGCCATTCGACGGATCGTTCTGGATCCCGACCTTCGCGCCCACCGGCAAGTCCTTGAGCGATTTGAGCTTTTTCGAATAGAAGCCCATCGGCGCCGTGTAGGTGAGCCCGACGTTGACGATCTTGTAGCCGCGCTGCTTGATCTGACTGTCGAGGAACGGCTGGTGCTGGAAGCCGTTCGCGTCCAGATCGCCGGCATCGAGCGCCGCGTTCGGCTGCACGTAGTCGTTGAATTCGATGACCTTGATCGCGAGGCCTTCGCGCGCGGCGACCTTCGTCACCTCGGTCCAGATCTGTGCGTCGGGGCCGCTCATCGTGCCGATTTTCAGGGTTTGCGGGTCGGCGTGCGCGCCGGGCGCCGCGAATGCCAGCGCGGCGGCGAGTGCGCCCAGGCCGGTCAGGAATGAACGTCGCATGGTGTCCTCTTGTCCCGTGTCGTTTGTTGGAACACGGATCGTGGCATGGGGCCGGAACGCCACCAACCAAGCTTATTTCATGTGCATATTCCTGATTCCGATCGAATCTCAGTCTGAATCGGTATAACCACCGACTATACAAGCGGGCAGAATTCAGTGTCGCATCGACGCCACAGATTCTTCATATGACAGTCGCTGTCATATTCATTACGTGGCCCCTCGATAAAGTTGCCGCCGGTACGTGAAAGCGCCCATAGAGAGCGCCGGAACCGCAACTGGACACGCCATTTATTCGCTCGGAGATTCCTTTGAACAAGAAACTGTTGACCATCGCCGTCCTGGCAGCAACGGCCGGCACGGCGCACGCACAAAGCAGCGTGACCCTGTACGGCGTTATCGATGCCGGTATCAGCTACGTGAACCACAGCAAGACCGCCAATGGTGGCACGGGCAAGCTGTTCAAGTATGACGACGGCGTTGCCCAAGGCAGCCGTTGGGGCCTGCGCGGCACCGAAGACCTCGGCGGCGGCCTGAAGGCGATCTTCGTGCTCGAAAACGGCTTCAACAGCGGCAACGGCACGATCGGCCAGGGTGGCGCGATCTTCGGTCGTCAAGCCTACGTCGGCCTGAGCCAGTCGCAATACGGCACGGTCACGTTCGGCCGCCAGTACTCGTTCTCGACCGACGTCCTCGGCTCGAACTACTCGACGGGCGGCAACACGGTCGGCGGTAACTACGCTTACCACGTGAACGACATCGACCAGCTCACGTCGAGCCGCATCAACAACGCCGTGAAGTTCCAGAGCGCGAACTACTCGGGCTTCACGTTCGGCGCGTTGTACGGCTTCTCGAACTCGACGGACTTCGCAGGCGCAGCCGCGACGACGTCGGGCACGACGACGACGGCAGGCTCGTCGCGCGCATACAGCTTCGGCCTGAACTACGCGAACGGCCCGGTCTCGGTCGGCGCCGCGTACACGGACATCCGCTTCCCGAGCCAGTCGACGCCGTCGTTCTCGACGACGATCGCGAACATCAGCACGGGTAACGTCCGCGACCTGCGCACCTACGGTGTGGGCGGCCGCTACGTCTGGGGCCCGGCAACGGCATGGCTGCTGTGGACGCGTACGCAGTTCTCGACCGTTTCGGGCGCGGGCGGCACGTTCTACAACGCATACGAAGCAGGCGGCAAGTACGCCTTCACGCCGGCTCTGTCGGCTGGCCTCGGCTACACGTACACGAACGCAACGCAGAACGGCAACTCGTGGCACTGGAACCAGGTCAACGGTATCGCCGACTACGCACTCAGCAAGCGTACGGACGTGTACGGCCTGGTCGTGTACCAGCAGGCATCGGGCAAGGGCGTGCAAGCGCAGATCGGCTCGAGCACGAGCTACTTCAACACGTCGGGCACGGGTTCGAAGAACCAGATCGCCGCACGTATCGGTATCCGTCACAAGTTCTAAAGCATCCGCTTAACTCGCGGATCACGACGGCAAGAAGCGCCCCGCTCCACGCGGGGCGCTTTTTTATGTGCTTTTAAGTTTCGCTTAATTCTGGGCTGAGAGGATGCTCTCACCCCCCCTGTTGGCCGCCTGAGCATCGGCGGCTTTTTTTTTGAACCGCCGACGGCGCCGCCATCGATTGCCCACAAGACAGGATCGGAGGCCATGATGATCGAAGATACCGTTTTCAGCCATCTGCACGCGATTCTGACGTGCCAACACTCGATGCCGGTCCAGAGCTGCCGCGTATCGGTCGAAATGCAGCGCCCGTGGGGCCGGCCGTACCGCCTCGTCGAATGGACGATGCATCTCGACGCGCCCGCGCGGCGCCAGATCGTGCCGGCCGAATCGACCGACGAAGAGATCGCCGAGGTCGTCGCCTCGCACGTACCGGGCCGGCTTTACGGCGACGGCCGGCTGCAGTTCTGAACCCCTTCCTGTTCCACCCGCTTCCCGTCTTTCGGCCACGCCGCACGCATCGTGCGGCAGTCGGTCTCGTTTGATGCCGCAACGAAACCTGCTACGCTGCGCGTTTTCGTCCACGCAACACACGATGGAAAACGCATTCAACGAACGCGGCGTGACGATCACGCGCAACGGCCTGTCGGCTGCCGGGCAGGTATTCGCACTACGTGACATCCGCCAGGTCGATGTCGTCAAGATTCCGAAGAACCGCCTCGTGCCGTCGCTGATCTCGCTGATCGGTGCGGCCGTCGCCGTCTCAGGCGGCATCGCCGGATCGAGCGCCGGGCTCGTCGTCGGCGTGATGCTCGCCGTCGTCGGCTATCTCGCGTGGGCCACGCAGGACGTCACGTATCGCCTGATGGTCGAGATGCCCGACGGCAAGCGCGAAGCGCTGTCGAGCGTCGATGCCGCGTTCGTCGAACGCGTCGCCAAGGTCGTGCGCGATGCGCAGGCCGCGAAGTCGGCCAGCTGATTCCGTTCGCATCCCTGCACGCTGAATCCCTGCACGCTTCGATTCACGGTGCCCGGCCGCGCGCGGCGCGTTTCGCGTCGCGCAACGGCGCAGTCGATTACCCCGTCGAATCGCGCTCTGCCCACCGCCTCGCCCACACCGCGCCTGCACTGCACACGCCGACCGCCTAGTATGGAAAGAGCGGCTCGCCGCCGCATCGTCCGAGGAGGCCAGCATGAACGTCCAGACGCTGTCCGGCACGCTTCGCGCGCAGGAACTGCTGATCGTGTCGATGATCCGCGCGCTTCCCCCTGACGCACGCCGTGCGCTCGTCGACCTCTACACCGAACAGATCGTGTTCGCCGAACAGGCCGGCTTCGACGGCCACGGCGATCGCGCAACGCATGACGCGTTCATCACGCATGCGCGCAACTTGCTGATCCGCATCGAAGCGCTGGCCTAGTCAGGCCCGCGTTTCTCCCGATTTTCCCGCCGCGGCTCGCCCGAGCCGCGCAGGTGAGCGCTCACCCGCACGAGCCGCTTTGCTTTCTTGTATTGATAATAATTCTCATTTACACTGGTAGAGTTATCAGTTGCCTTTCAATTCGCCGCTCGCCGCCTTCCGTGCGCGGGCGGGCCAGCCAGGTGAACGCGTCACCCAGCCAGCCTTCGGGCTTGTTTTCGTCAATGGGAGACCACCTGTGCATTGCTATACGCTGGCGCGGCGGCCGATCTGTGCCGCGCTGTTCGGCGCGTTCGGCCTGTCCGCCGCCCCGGCTCACGCCGATTCGTCGCCGCAAGGCGCCACCCCGCCTTCCGCCGTTCTCGTCGCCGCGTCCACGCGCGGCGACGGGGCGCTGCTCGACCCCGTCACCGTCACGGCCAACCGCACCGCCACGGCCGCGAGCCGCACGGCGGCGTCCGTCTCGGTGATCACCGACGAGGATCTGGAAGAACAGCAGGCCACCAACATCAAGGACGCGCTGCGCTACGAGCCGGGCATCACGGTGCGCCGCACCGCGTACCGGCCCGGCAGCGCCGCGCTCGGCGGCGGCCGCGACGGCGATTCGAGCATCAACATCCGCGGCCTCGAAGGCAATCGCGTGCTGCTGATGGAGGACGGCATCCGCCTGCCGAACGCATTCTCGTTCGGTCCGCTCGAGGCAGGGCGCGGCGACTACGCCGACCTCGACACGCTCAAGCGCATCGAGATCCTGCGCGGGCCGGCCTCGGCGCTGTACGGCAGCGACGGCCTGACCGGCGCGGTGAACTTCATCACGAAGGATCCGCGCGACCTGCTGTCGATCTACCACAAGCCCTACTACTTCTCGTTCCGGCCGAGCTACGACTCGGCCGACCGCAGCATCGGCGCGACCGTATCGGCCGCGGGCGGCAACGATCGCATCCAGGGGATGATCATCGCCGACGGCCGGCGCGGCCACGAGGTCGACACGCGCGGCGGCAACAACTCGGCGAGCACGCTGCGCACCACGTCGAACCCGCAGGACGTCTATTCGGAATCGCTGCTCGGCAAGCTCGTGCTGACGCCCACTGCGCGCGACACGATCAAGTTCACCGCCGAAACGGTGCAGCGCCGCGTGAGCACCGATGTGCTGTCGGCGATCAGCCCGCCGACCACGCTCGGCCTCACGACCTACGACCGGCTCGAACGCAACCGCTTCAGCGTCGACTACGATTTCCGCGACGATGCGTTCCGCTGGTTCCAGACCGCGCACGTGCAGTTCTACTACCAGGACGCGAAGCAGGACCAGTACGCGTTCGAGACGCGCGGCCGGGCGGCTTCGCGTTCGCGCGACAACCAGTACAAGGAGCGCACGTTCGGCGGCTCCGCGTTCGCCGAAAGCGGCTTCGCGACCGGCCCGTTCGCGCACAAGCTGCTGTATGGCGTCGACGGCAGCCTGTCGCGCGTGACGAACATGCGCGACGGCACGGTGCCGGGCGTCGGCGAGGCGTTCCCGAACAAGGCGTTCCCCGACACCGACTACACGCTGTTCGGCGCGTTCGTGCAGGACCAGATCGGCTACGGCCGCCTGCTCGTCACGCCGGGCCTGCGCTTCGACACGTACCGGCTGAGCCCGACCGAGAACGATCCGCTGTTCACCGGCAAGGCCGTATCGACGAGCGCGAACGAACTGTCACCACGCGTCGCCGTGCTCTACGAGATCACGCCCGCGGTCATTCCGTACGTGCAGTACGCGCACGGCTTCCGCGCGCCGACGCCCGACCAGGTGAACAGCAGCTTCTCGAACCCGGTGTACGGCTACACGTCGATCGGCAATCCGAACCTGAAGCCCGAGACGAGCGACACGTTCGAAGCCGGCCTGCGCGGCAAGGCCGGCACCGGCTACGGCGTCGTGCGCTACAGCGCGGCCGCGTTCACGGGCCGCTACCGCAACTTCATCTCGCGCACGACGATCGCCGGCAGCGGCCGGCCGGCCGACCCGTTCGTGTTCCAGTACGTGAACTTCGCCGACGCGCGCATTCATGGCCTCGAAGGCCGCGCCGAATGGGTGATGCCGAACGGCATCACGCTGAAGACAGCGATGGCGTTCACGAAGGGCTCGACGCAGAACGACGGCGCGGCCAGCCAGCCGCTGAACACCGTCAACCCGTTCTCGGCCGTGTTCGGCGTGCGCTACGAGCCGACCGAACGCTGGTACGTGCAGACCGACCTGCTGTTCCAGGCCGCGAAACGCGCCAAGGACATCGACAAGTCCGACTGCTCGAACAAGACCTGCTTCTCGCCGCCGTCGTCGTTCGTCGTCGACCTGCGCGGCGGCTACCGATTCAACAAGCACGTGAGCGCGACGATCGGCATCCGCAACCTGTTCGACCGCAAATACTGGAACTGGTCGGACGTGCGCGGCATCGCGGCCGATTCGCAGGTGCTCGATGCGTATACGTCGTCCGGACGCACGGTCGCCGTCAGCATGAAAGTGGATTTCTGATGCGCGCCGCCCGCGCTGCCACCCCAACCGTTACTTGAAGGAGTCCGACATGATGCAATCCGCCCTTCCCGGTCAACCCGCCACGCCGGCCCGCGCGGCCGCCGCGCTGCGCGACGCGTTCATCAAGCTCAAGACCGAGCGCCAGCTGCGCAACCGTGACGTCGCGCAGGCGCTGGGCGTCAGCGAAGGCGAAGCGCTCGCCGCGTTCGTCGGCGAACACGTCGTGCGGCTCGACGCGCGCTTTCCGGCGATGTTCGAGGAAATGCCGCGCCTCGGCCGCGTGATGGCGCTCACGCGCAACGACACGGCCGTCCACGAAAAGGATGGCGAGTATGCGCAGATGAGCCACGACGGCCCCGTCGGCCTCGCGCTCGGCGATATCGATCTGCGCATCTTCTATCGTCACTGGGTATCGGCGTTCGCGGTGCGCGACGAGACCGCGCACGGCCCGCTGAAGAGCCTGCAGTTCTTCGACGCGCAGGGCCACGCGATCCACAAGGTCTACCTGCGCGCGCACAGTGATCATGCCGCGTACGACGCGTTCGTCGAACGCTGGCGCGCAGCGTCGCAGGAGCCCGGCCTCGAGGTCGTGCCCGCCGCGCCGAAAACGCCCGAGCGCGCCGACACCGAGATCGACGTCGCGGGCTTCCGCGCCGCTTGGGACGCGATGACCGACACGCACCAGTTCTTCGGCATCACGCAGCGCTTCGGCGTGAGCCGCATGCAGGCGCTGCGCCTCGCCGATCCGCAATACGCGTATCCGGTCGAAACCACGCACGCGCTGCGTCACGTGCTCCAGCAGGCCGCGCAAAGCGGCCAGCCGATCATGGTGTTCGTCGGCAACGCCGGGATGATCCAGATCCATACGGGCCCCGTCGCGAACGTGCGCGAGGTCGGCGCATGGATCAACGTACTCGACCCGGGCTTCAACCTGCACGTGCGCGAGGATCTGATCGCCGCCGCGTGGGTCGTGAAGAAGCCGACCAGTGACGGCATCGTCACGTCGCTCGAGCTGTTCGACCGGCAGGGCGACCACGTCGCGCTGCTGTTCGGCGAGCGCAAGCCCGGCAAGGTCGAGCGCGACGACTGGCGCGCGCTCGTCGCGACGCTGCCGGCCGCGGCACGCGGGGACGCGCGGTGAGCGAGAGCGGAGGAGCACACGTC
>NZ_JAAGPM010000132.1:0-233 GCF_017104865.1 Burkholderia sp. Ac-20349 | reverse complement strand
ACTGCGTACGACGCATGCATGCGAAGGTAGGTGCGGCAAGAATGGAGTGGACAAAGGCATAATCAGTGATGAGAGTGACACACGCAGGCGAGTGGGATGTATCAAGTGAGGCAGTGAGAAGAGGTCGTATATCGTGAGAAGGGTAGAATAGTGGTAGGACAGTAAGGGAAACAGGAAATCGAGAAGCATGGCGTCGACGTTATATCTGAAGGTGTCATTTATTTTTTTTTTTA
>NZ_JAAGPM010000131.1:0-21743 GCF_017104865.1 Burkholderia sp. Ac-20349 | reverse complement strand
CATCGAAGTGCGTTTCCGCGACGGCGGCCGCGCGGCGCAGAACCGCCGCGCGTTCGTCGTACGGCAGGCCGATCCACGCGCGCTGCGCGCGATGCGCGGCCACCGCCGCGTCGGCCACGGCCGCACCGTCCGCGACGCCGATGCGGCCGAGCGTGTTGCCGGTCGCGGGTTCGATCACGTCGGCCACGTGCGGGCTGGCGTGCCAGCGCCCGTTGAAGGTCTTGCCGTGCCAGAGGGCGGCGTCGAACAGTGCCGTGTTGTTGCTGCTATCCATGTACGCTCCTGAAGAAATCGCAACCCGCCGAATCGGGATCGTGACCGCCCCGACCGGCATCCGCGCGACGGTAGGCGACCGGGAGCACGCGGCGCTATCCGGGTTTGTTCCCACCCGCCGCACCCGCGCCGGTCGGTGGGGCGAGGCATCGACGTGTACGGAAACTGAACACTCCGGTACGCCGTGCGAAGGGTGTGTCGATGCCACACTCACGGCCCGCGCCAAAGCGGCTCTGGCAACAGTCAAGGGCGACCGGACGCGGGTCGACCCGACGCACCGATCGATGTGCATCCAAACCCGATCACGGCATGGGAAAGGGGGTTGCGGGCGTGCGCTGTCGACGTGTCCGGCACCGCCGGCCCGACGTCGAACGAGCCGTCGGCGGACGTGCAGCCCCGGCAAGCCTGGAGAACGATTTTTTAAGCGAACTGCTCTACGTCGGATCGGCAAGCGCGTTGCCGGACTGGTCGGGCACTTCGCGGGTAGCGAATGCGACCCATTCGAACTTCACTGACGCATGCCGATCGCCAAACGATTGAAGGCGCTCATCAGGGCGACCGCGAAGCTCAGGTCGGCGATTTCAGCGTCGCTGAAATGTGCTTTCAGCGGTTCGAAATCCTCATCGGGCGCGTGGCTTTCCGCCACGTCCGCCAGCGATTCCGTCCAGGCCAGCGCCACGCGCTCGCGTTCGCTGAAATGCGGACTCACGCGCCAGCCGGCCAGACTGTCCAGCTTCGCATCCGGCACACCGCCGGCGCGCAGCGCCGCCGCGTGCATCTCCAGGCAGAAGGCGCAGCCATTTATCTGCGAAACCCGCAGGTAAACCAGTTCGATCAACTGTTTCCCGAGGCTGCTCTTCTCCAGCGCCTTCTTGGTGGCGCCGAAGCCTCGGTAAGCGTCGGGCGACAGCGTCTGGTAGGGCAAGCGAAGTGTACTCATGTTGATTTCCTTGTGATGAAGCCTGCATCTTAGGAAAATCTTGCCCCACTCTAAAGGTGCAAAAAATGATGGAATGAATGGGACATCGCACCGAACGGACGGCAGTTGAAACCGCACCGGCAGCACGATGTGCCAATCCATATGCAACGGTATCGGCGCTATCGGGACGCAATTGCCGCCTACTCGTTTCGATTGGCAACCGGCTTGCCGAGAACGCACCGCGTCGTGCAAGCAATGCGAGATAATCGGGATCGTTCCGCAACACAGGCCGGTGCGAAGGCGAGCGCCTGTCACCGAGGTCGCCGCTCTCGTTGCGCCAGGTTGAAGCGCACGTCGCAGCGCAAACCGTGCCCGAGACAGAAACAGACGTCGAGCATATGATCGCGCCTGGGCCGGCTCCATTTCACAGGGGATAACTTGACAAGCGACCACTCCGTGCTCGACAGCGCATATCAGGCCTATCTACGGGACAAATCCGCGAGCACCGGGCTTGCGCTGTGTCGCGCGCTCAGACGCTCGGGTCACGCCGAAGAAGCGATCCGGGTGGTGAAGGAAATTGCAGACCGGGTTGACGACCCGTTTCTGCGCGCGCAGATCGGCATCGACATGAACCATCTCGGCCTTTTTGCGCAGGCCGAAACGCTGTTGATGCAATCGCTCACGGAGCTTCACCACGAACCGGACCTCCGGGTGTTGAGCGCCGAACTGGTGATCGCACGCTACGCGCAAGGTCATTTCCGCGAAGCCCACGCGCTCAATCGGAGATCGCGCGATGCATGGGGGCGAGCCGGCGTGGTTTCAAATATTTATCCCGCGCATACGAGCGAGTACGGGCGAATTATCGACAAGCTGCTTCGATTTGACGCGTCAGTCGCCGGACGGCGCGTGCTCATCCTTCAGGAAGGCGGTCTTGGCGATGTCATCATGTTTTCCCGGTATCTGCATTTGTTGCGGGACGAAGGTGCCTCGGCCATCGTATTGCAGGTGCCACGCATATTGGCGCCGATATTCGCCGCCTATGACTGGATCACGATTGTCGAGAACGCCAGCGATGCCATTGATCAAAGCGACTGCATCCTCTGCACCTTTGACCTGTTTGTCCGGTATCAGACGACGCCCTACTTCCCCAGCTGGACGAATTCATACGTACAGGCGCCAACCGGACGAGAACTGACGCCACGTCTTGCCGACACGTTCAACAATCGACGCGATGGCGTTCGCGAGATAGGCTTGATTTGGCGCAGCAATACGTCGGTGCGCCACGAACCGTATCGATCCATCTCACTGGCGCAACTCGAGCCATTGTTCAGTGCGCCGGCGACCCGTTTCCACGCGCTGCAGTTCGGCAAGATCACCGATGAAGAGCAAGCGCTGCTGGATAAACACGGCATTGGCGTCATTGGCGACGAGCTGAGCGATCTCGGCGATACCGCCGTCGTCCTCAATGCGCTGGATTTGTTGATTGCGGTGGATACCGGGCCGGCTCACCTCGCCGGCGCACTCGGGCGGCCAGTGTGGGTGTTGCTGTCGGCCGCATGCGACGAGCGCTGGTCCAACAGCCATCGCGATACGCCGTGGTACCGATCGATGCAGTTGTATCGGCAGGCGACGTTGGGCGACTGGAGCAGACCGGTACGGGAGATGGCGGATGCGCTGTCCGGCAATGACTCGGCGTAGTAGCCGGTACCGAGGTCTGGCGCCGTGGCACGCGCACCTGTCGGTACGATTGCCCACGGCGTCGTGATTGCACCGGGATGCCTGGCACCGCACACCTCACTCGTCAAAGTGACGTTCATCGCACCAAGCATGCGTCGATGATCCGTTGCGACCGCAACGTGTCGCCCGTCACTCCACGCGGCGCAAGCCCCCGCGCTCCGCTTCCAGGGCATCACGCACCGCCTCGGTAACGCTACGCCAGTTACCGGGTGCCGCCTGACGAAAGGTCCGAATCTGCGGATACCAGGGCCCCGTATCGCCCTGCGCGCCCCAGCGCCACTCCGGCGCACCGAGCATGACCCACGCGGGCAGGCCCAGCGAGCCGGCCAGGTGCACGGGCGCCGAGCAGATCGAGATGGTCAGGTCCAGGGATGCGGCAAATACCGCCGTATCGTAAAGATCGTTCCATTCATCGGATCGATTCAGGATGGACAGTCCGCTACGTGCCGCGAAATCCGGCTCGAGCGGATGTTTCTGCAGCACGAACCAGTCGACGTTTTCAATCCCGGCCAACGGCTGGAGATCTTCAGGCGCAAGACTGCGAGCGCGCCCCGCAAAATAATTGGGTGACGTGTCCCAGCACAAGCCGATTCGCAGCCGATCGGATGCGCGACGGCGGTCGTCCAGTGCCCTGGCGGCATCCGCGGCCTTCAGCTTGATATAGCCGTCCCGGTAGGTGGGTACCACCCCTTCGCACGCCCCCAGTCTCGCGGGCAGCAAGTTTTCGAAGATCCAGTAGTCGTAGCTGCCCCAGGTCTCGACCGGCCAGGCGCTCAACAATTCATCGACGCCTTCGAGTTCGCGCAGCAGCTGCATCAATTCCGGTTTGACGCAGAGCGTGACATGGGCGCCCGCTGCCTTCAGGTCCCGGGCGTAACGTGCGTACATCAGGCAATCGCCAAGGCCGAGATGGCTGATCACCAGAATGCGCTTGCCTTCGAGAGACTGCCCGCGCCACAAGCGGTCGTGATGGGTGGTCAGGACACCGGGGCCGCTGCCGAGCGACGCAAGATCGGCCAGCATGTCATATCGGCGCCAGCCGGCCTTCGTGTCGCCCAGCAGCAAGAGCAGATTCGCAAGGGGAAACAGGACGTCCCCTCGATAGGGATCGTGTTCGGCGGCCCGGTACAGATAGCCCAGGCTTTCTTCAAAGCGCCCCAGCAAGTAGAGCGAGATGCCGCCCTGCACGAGCGCGCCGATCTCCGTCGGGTACTGCTCCAGGATCGCGCGCGCGATGCGTACGGCACCTTCATGATCTTCGAGGAATCGATGACGTGCCCGCAACGCGATGGTCAGGTCGCCGAATTCGGCCGCCTTCAAGCCATGCCGGCGTGACGTATCGAAGTCGAGCATCTGAAAACTCGCATCGGCAAGCATCAGATGCAGCTCCGCATTGGACGGAAATGCGGCCAGGCCCTCTTTCAAACTGGCGATGGCGGCGGCGCGATCGTTCAGATGATTGAAGTAGATCAGCGCCCTTTCGCGCCACGGCAGGGTCGACTCGGGTGTCGCGGCGATGGCGCGATCGCAAGCGTCGAGTGCTTGCCTTGTCTGCCCCTGACGCAAGAGTGCGTCCAGATAGGGTTTCAGAACGAGGTCGTGACGTGGATATTTTTCAAACAGGACCTGGAAAAGATCAACCGCCCGGTCGAACTGTCCGGCAGCCTCCGCGTCGCGCACCTGTGCAGCGACGCCATTGAAGTCCTCATCAAACGACATCCCGTTCCCCGATAGTAAGTTATGCGATGCGACAGCATCGATTCGTCCATCATGCTTCTGCCGCTCCGCCACATTGCTCGACGCAACGCACGATTGCCAATCGGCGACGCCAGTTCCGTGTGGCGGCGACTCGATCTCATGGGCCGAAAGGGCCGCATACCGGCGTTTTCCGCCGTTTTCGAATTTCGTTTGGCGGTGCGAGCGCCAGGTTTTACTGTGTCGCGCATTATCCAGCAGATTCTTTTTCCCCAATATCCGTCGCGCCGGCGCATGTGGCGTGGTCAATCCGCGTTCGTCAGGTCGAGGGTGTCCGGCGGTAATCCGCTGGCATAGCGCTGCACGACGATGCGGTAAGCGTGCTCCAGATGACGCACGAAGCGACGCGTGTCGAAGAGCAGTGACCGATCCCGCGCGTCACGGAGCTTTTGCCTGATTGCGTCGAGCCTGCGTGGCGAGCGTGCAAGCTCCACTGCAATGGCTTCATAGGCGTCGAGATCCGGCGCGATCAACTGCGGCAAACCGAGCGCCGCCAGCAGGCTCGCGCCATACCGGCTGGCAAACGTGTCGCCCGGCACCGTCAGTACCGGCAACCCGCACCAAAGCGCGCAGCTTGCCGTGGCCCCGGCGTTGAACGGAACAGTATCGAGGAAGAGATCGGCGCAGGCCTGCCGTGCGAAGTGTTCGGCCAACGGCACGCGTGGTGCAAAGACGATCCGGTCGGGATCGAGCCCGCGCGCGGCCGCTTCGCGCCGCAAGTTGTCCTGTGCAATTTCGCTGTCTCGACAGTGGAGCCAGAGCACACTGCCGTCGACCGCCTTGAGGATGCTGACCCAGCGTTCGAACATGAACGGCAGCAGCTTCACGGGATCGTTGAAGCAGCTGAATACGAATCCGTGCGCCGGCAGCCCATAGGCCGAACGATCCAGCTGCCTGCCGGGCTGCTCGCGATGGCGATCGTTGGGCTGAAACGACCCCGGCAGGTAAATGACCTGCTCTGAGTAGAAGTGCCGGTGCGTGCGCGGAATCACGACCTCGTCGGCGAGGATGTAATCGATAGGGTCGGCGCCCGTACTGGCGGGATAGCCCAGGTAGGCGATCTGTACCGGCGCGACGCGCGCCGCGAACACCGTCGGCCGCGCGCCCATGGTGTGTCCGTTCAGGTCGATGGCGATATCCAGCGTCTCGTTCAGCGCGGTGGCAACGATCTCGTCGGATGTCATGCCGTCGACATCGTGAAAACGATCGAAGGCCGTTCGCGCCCGCATCTGCGCCCGGTCGCGCGGGTCGTTGAAGAACGAAAATGCATGGATCTCGAACTGCTCCCGATCGTGCAGCTCGAACACTTCCGCCATCAACTCCATCATCGGATGCGTGCGGAAGTCCGATGAAAAATAGCCGATGCGGATCTTTCCGCGCGGCGTGCCTGCAGCCCGAAAGACCGAATGCGTTGCGGGCCTGGGAATGCGGTGGGCCACATAGATCCGGGCCGCATCCAGTTGCTGCTGCGGGTCGGCACATACGGCCAGGTAGCGAAACGGTTCGATGGTCGGGCGGCCCTCGGCCACCCGGGACGCGATGTCCTGCTGTAGCCGGTCAAGCCCGTCCCAGTCGAACGTGCGCAACTGCGCGGTCAACAACGCGCCCAGCACCCAGGGCTCGTCGGGATTGACCGCAACCGCACGTTTGTAACGCCGGGCCGCTTCGTCGTAACGCGCCAATCGGTCGAGCATGACCGCACTGTTGTTGAGCGCCCTCGCATCGTTCGGGTTCTGCGCCAGGATGCGTTCGCTCGTCTCCAGCGCCGCTTCATTGCACATGAGCCCGGCCAGCGCGGCGGTACGGTTGTGCAGCAGTTCAATTCGGTCGGGGTGGAATGCCAGCCCCCGGTCGCAACATTCAAGACACAACCGAAACTGTTGCTTCAGCAACAACGCGTAAGCGCGGGTGCATAGCGCACTCAACTGGGAAGGATCGAGTTGCAACGCCTGATCGGTCTGCTCGAGCGCTTCGTCGACGCGGCCAAGACCGTTGAGCGACTGCGCCCGATAGCCCAGCAGGTAGGCTCGAACGGACGGATCCGCTGCGGTTGAGAGGGCTGCATCGTAAAAGGCGACCGCCTCCGCCAAACGGCGCTGCTGACACAGCTGCAGGCCCTGCGAAAACAGCCGGTCCAGTTCTTCCTGAGGTGCCGCCGATACGCGCGACGCATTCCGTTCGTCACGCAGGTGCTCGAGCGCCCCCGCAACACGCTCGACGACATCGCTCCACTGCCCCGGTTCCGATTGACGGAACAGCCGCGCCTGCGGATACCACGGCGAATCGTCGCGATCCGCGAGCCAGCGCCAGCAGCCGTCGAAGCGCGACAGGATCCAGACCGGCTTGCCCAATGCGCCCGCCACATGCGCAACCGACGTATCGACGGTAATCACGAGATCCAGATAGGCGATGATCGCCGCCGTGTCCGCGAAGTCGCGCACCTGCGCCATCGGATCGACAGGACGCAGCGACGGCGGAATCGTGTCGATCTGCCGGCGGGCCGTGTCGCCCTTCTGCAGGCTCACGAAACTCACGCCCGGAATCTGCAGCAGCGGCAGATACGCGCTTGCCGGAAGCGAGCGCCGGCGATCCGTCGCGTGTGCCTGCGGCTGATCGGGGCGCGGATCGCCCGCCCAGACCAGCCCGACCTTCAGGCCGGCGGCCGGCACGCTGCCCCGCCAGTGCTCGACGAGCGGTGCCGGCACGTGCAGATAGGGCACCGTCGCGGGTATCGTGTCGAGCGTCGTGCCGCAGCGTAACGGAAGACTCATGATCGGGACGGCGTAATCGTGTGCCGGCAGCGCCGCCGCCTCGTCAATCCCGACGCAACGATCCACGCCGTCGACCGTTGCGATCAGGCGCGTCAACGCGGCCGGACACACCACCGTCAGCCTCGACACTCCGCGCTGCTTGAGCAGCGGCAGATAGCGCGCGAATTGCACGACATCGCCGAACCCCTGCTCGGGCCAGACGACCAGCGATTTTCCGTCGAGCGGTTCGCCCTGCCAGCGCGGCGCCGGCAGGCTTGCCAGAACGCGATACGACGAAGCGTCGCCCCAGTGCGAAGAAGGCTGGAAGCGCGCTTCGTAGTGCCGCCACCCGGCTTCGTACTGCCCCATTGCCAGCAGCACCAGGCTCAGGTTGAACGTGGTCGGCACGCGGTCGTGATCGAGCGTCAGCGCGTGTCTCAACGCGGCAGCGGCCTCGTCCAGCCTGCCGACCTCATGCAGCAGTCGGCCCAGGTTGTTCCATACCTCCGCGAACGACGGATCGTGGGCGAGCACGTCGCGGTAACACGCTTCGGCCTCGCCGTATCGCTGCTGGGCGAACAGCACGTTGCCGAGGTTGCCTCGCGCCTCGCGCGCGTCGGGTTGCAGCGAAACCGCACGCCGGAAACAAGTCTCAGCTTCCGGCAACCGTCCGAGCGTGTGAAGCAGCGTGCCGAACCGGTTGAGCGTCGCGGGGGCGTTCGGCTCGTGCACGAGCGATTCCCGATAATGCTGCTCCGCTTCGCCGGCCTGCCCGAGCGCCTGAAGCAGTATCGCCAGATCGGCATGCACCACGGCGTCGCCCGGGCGGGCGCTCACCGCCTCGCGCAACGTGCGTTCGGCTTCGGCGTGACGGCCCGTGACCTGCAGCAGCAGGCCGAGCCTGCGCAACACCGGACCATGACCGGGATGCAACGCCAATAAGCGGCGGTAGCAGGCCTCCGCTTCATCGAAGCGATGACCATCATGAAGCAGCAGGCCGAGATTGACGCACGCGTCCACGTTCTCGGGGTGAACCTCGATGGCTCGCCGGTAGCAATGCTCCGCCTCGCCGGCATTCCCTTCGTCTTCGAGCAGAATACCGAGATTGTTCAGTGCCTCGGTGTAATCGGGGTAAAGCGCAAGCGCCGCCCGGTAATGCCGCGCCGCATCCGCTGCCTGCCCGGCGTGATGCGCGGCGACACCTGCTGAAAATTCCGCGTTTGCCGCGCCGACGCGTGGCGCGTCGCTGCCCGTAACGTTGTGTTCGCTCATGTTCGACTGGATGGGTGACGCGTCGCCATTGCCATCGGTTCAATCCGCCCGGTGCCCCGCTCCGGAACAAACCCGGTAGATGCTTCGGAAACCGATCAGGTTCATATTTCGTGCCGGAACGGCAATGCTGCGACTGCGGCCATGCCGGAGCGCTGCCTTCACGCACGCTACCGACGACAAGGTGTCCGATTATTATCACGGCGCGACATCCCGATGCAGCATAAAAATGCGTTGCTGCCCGCGACATTTGTTAAATAGCTTGAATGACCGTCAATGGGCCAATGATTTGCCGTACTATCCGGCCGTCATCCTGGCTGATGCCGAACACGGTCGACCGACCTTGGGCAACGGCCGTGGTTTTTTATTTTCGGGAGCTCGAGCCGGGCGCCGATTTCATTCGAACGCTAGGACCGATCATGTTTCAGTCCCCCGGAGATTCCTTCGTCAACGGTTCGTTGCTGGGCCTGTGTGTCGAGGTTCCGCTTGCCGCGATCGTTTCGCTGGCGATGCACGGCGTCGACTGGAACGGGCAGCGCATCGCGATGCTCATCGCCACGCCGGTCCTGCTCGCATGCATCGCCCTGCTGACCCGCCCGGTGGCATTCAGCACGGTATGGAAGCACAAACGCTCGCCGTTCGAGCTCGACGACAACGTGCGCGCGTCGATTTACGGCCGACTCTGCGGGATTGCGATCGGCGTCGTGTTCGGCATCATGGTGGCGACGACGTTCGCCTGATCCGGTCACGCAGGCATTCACGACGAGGCTCACACCGCGCGTGAAGCCTGGTTCGCGGACGGATAGCCGCACTTTCGACAGCGCGTGTTCGCCCGAATCTCCCGCTCACCTGAGCGTCTTCTCATGGCCTCCGATCACGTCGTCGCCAGCAGCGCGTTGAACGACGTATCCCAGAGCGGCGCGACATTGGCCGGCCCATCCAGCACACCGATCCGCGCAAACACATCGGCCACCTGCTGATGCTGCGCCACCACGTCGGGCGTGACCGGCAGCAGCGCGTAGTCTTCGCTGCGCTGCTCGAACATCGCGACGAGATCGGCAACCGGCACGCGCGTCTCGCGGTTCTGCGCGAGCGCATGGTCGCGGACATGCCCGTTCGCCCACGCATACGCGCGCCGAAACCGCAGCAGCAGATCGCCCGTCGCCGCGCGACGGCGCGCATCGTCGAGCGTGCGCGGGTTCGCATAGACCGGAAAATTGCCCGACAGATAGCCCTTCCCCGTCTTCAGTACGCGCGCACCGTAGCGATTGCGCGCAAGCTGGCCGTTGTAGCCGTAGATCGCCCATGCGTCGATATCGCCGCGGTCGTAGGCGGATAGCCCGTCGGTCGGCGACAGGTTGATCGGCTGGATGTCGTCGAAGCCCAGGCCAGCCTCCCTGAGCTGGCGATACAGGAAGTAGTGCGATGTCGTTGCACGCACGTACCCGACGCGCTTGCCCTTCAGATCCGCGATGCTGCGGATCGACGCGTCCTTGCGCGCGAGCGTGACCTGGTTGTTGAGGTCTTCGCGCACACGGGTGATGAGCCGGACGTTGGCCTTCTGGCGCGCGGCGAACACGGCCGGAATTTCGCTGCCCGAACCGATGTCGAGCGCATCCGCATTGAGCGCCTCGATGTGCAGCACGCCGTTGTTCAGCTCGCGCCAGTCGATCCGGTATGGCGTGTCGGCCAGCCCGGCCGCCTGCAGCAGCGCACGCCAGCCGCCCTTGTAGGTCGCGACGCGCAACGTGGTGCCGGCGAGGTCGGGGGTGACGGCGGCCACCGCGAACGCGGCCCTCGCGGCGAACGGGGCCGCTACGACCGCGGTGCCGGCCAGCAGCAAACGGCGGCGTGCCGCCGAAATGGACGACATCGGATACTCCTGTTTGTCGGTCGATCGAATGGGACGTGAAAAACGCCGCGTCAATGCAGCGCTGGAAATCCGTGGCGCTCGGCCAGCAGCTCGAGGATGCGGCGCGCGTCGGTGACGAAGTGCACGTCGCCGAGCGCCTGTGCGTCGTCCGGTGCCGGCAGATCGCGGCCGAGCACGAGGACCGGCAACCCCTGGTGCGCATCGTCGAGCGCGTCGATCACCGCGTGCCGCGGCCGCTCGAAGCCGACGCGTTGCACGTCGATGCGGCCTGCGCGATCCGGCGCGCTCGCGAGCAGCCCCTCGATCGACAGCCCATGCGGACAGACGAAGCGTTGGCCCGGATGCTTCGGATCGGCAAAGCCCGGCTCCAGCAAAAACAGCACATCGCGACTCATGTGAAACGGCTCCCGTGTTCGTTGTTCAGCCGGGACGAACGCGCGCTTGCGCACCCTTCTGTTCCCGGAGCATGCCGGCCCGAGGCCGGATGCCCGACTCTACCGTTACCCGTCGCACGGCCCTACCAACGTTTTGCGGAATCGATATGCGGATGCACGTAGCGCATCGGCTACTTGCCGCACAGCGTGCGTTGCATAAAAACATCGTGTGCCGGTCCGGATGTATTGCGGATATCGAACCATTTCATCGATCGATATGACGACGCCCGCGTGTTTCCGGCGCTCGACGTTCGCCGTTCGCGCGATGCGGTCGCAGCAGCAGGGGTACCGGACGCAATCGCGACGCCCATGCCGGGCTAGCGGCAACGCACATTACAAATCGGCCGCGCCGCGATTTACAAACCACGGATCGGCCGTTCGCCGGCGCGACCGTCGTCCATAGCATCGTGATCCTCGCAGACGTACCCATAAAAACAGAGGATAGTCATGATCAAAAAATCGGTAGTCCTGGGTTTGGTTTCGATCGCTTCGGTCAGCGCGCAGGCGCAGAGTTCGGTCACGTTGTACGGCGTCGTCGATGCCGGTTTCGCTTATACGAACAACCAGGGCGGCGCGAGCAACATCCAGCAGACGAGCGGCAAGCTGAGCGGCAGCCGCTGGGGCCTGAAAGGCGTGGAAGATCTCGGCGGCGGCCTGAAGGCGGTCTTCACGCTCGAAAGCGGCTTCCGGCCGAGCGACGGCGGGCTCGGCCAGGGCGGCCGCCTGTTCGGCCGCTCCGCGTACGTGGGGCTGGCCAGGTCGGGTATCGGCACGCTGACCTTCGGCCGCCAGTACGAGCCGATCACCGACCTGGTCGCGCAGTACTCGGGGTCCGGCTTCTGGTCGCCGGCCACGCACGTGGGCGACAACGACAACATGAACCAGAGCTTCCGGCTCAACAACGCGGTGAAGTTCCGCAGCGACACGATCGCCGGCTTCACGGCCGACCTGCTCTATGCGTTCAGCAACCAGGCCAACGGCGGCGCGGGCACCGGGTTCTCGAACAACAACGCGTGGGGCGCGTCGGCGAACTACGTGAACGGCCCGTTGTCGGTGGGCGCCGGCTATGTGCGCTTCAATCATCCGAATTCGACGTCGAATACGAGCGGCGCCGTGGGCGGCGCGACCTCGACCACCGGCAACGACTATAGCGGCGCGTTCTTCTACGGGCTGAACGGCGGCGTGCGCAAGCAGCAGATCGGCGTGGCGGGCGCGAACTACGCGCTCGGCCGGGCGACGCTCGGCTTCGCGTGGAGCCACACGCAGCTCGACTATCTCGACGGCTCGTCGCGCAAGTTCAACAACTACGACGTGAACGCGCGTTACCAGATCACGCCGGCGGCCACGCTGATCGGCGTCTATACGTTCACCGACGGGCGCGCGAGCGGCCTGCCGGGCACCGGCGGCCAGACGCTGAAGCCGCGCTGGCACCAGTTCACGCTCGGTTTCGACTATGCGTTGTCGAAGCGCACCGACCTCTACCTGTCCGGCATCTACCAGCTCGCGGCCGGCGATCCGAGCACGGCAACGGCGGGTGGTTATCGCACGATCGCTGCGATCTCGAACATCGGCAGCGCGTCGTCGACCAACCGCCAGGTCGCACTCGTCAGCGGGCTGCGTGTGAAGTTCTGACGGCATGCGCATCGGGCACGGCGCAGCAGGGTGCGATAAGCAAAGCGGGAATCGTTGTTTGCCGCGCCGTGCCCGGTTGTCGAGAATGGGCGTTTCCCCGCGGGCGGTACGCGTTTGACCATGATCGACGCTTGTTTTCCTCTCCGCGCACCGCTCAGCAACCGGCGGGCGGTACTACGCCGGCTCGGCAGCGAATGGGCGGCAGCGATGCTGCCTGCCGGCGGTGCGCTCGCGAGCCAGCCGCCCGCCCTGCTCTATCTACTCGACGTGCCGCGGTGGACGTGCGCGCCCGCGCCACCCTACGGCGTACCGGGGCCGAACGAACGCGACGCGATCCGTCGCAGCGCCCGCCGTTGTCGTCCGGTGCATAGCCAACCCGCAAGGAAGCCCTCATGAGCGACACCTCCCTCGCCACGCCGGTCGCGCCGACGCCGTTCGTCGACGTTCGCTCGCCGGCGGATTTCCCCGACAGCCCGGTGTCGCGCGTCCTCGCTCAGCCGCTGATGCTCGGGCTGTTCCTGCCGATCCAGGCTGGCGGCTGGAGTGCGTCGACGCTGCCGCGCACGACCGACTGGACGTTCGACTACAACGCCGACCTGGTCGCGCGCGCGGAGGCGCTCGGCTTCGATCTCGTGTTCGCGCTGTCGCAGTGGCTGCCGAAAGGCGGCTACGGCGGCGTATTCGACGGCCACGCGCTCGACTCGTTCATGACGCTGGCCGCGCTGACCGCGCGTACCGAACGGATCATCCTGGTCGCGACGAGCCACGTGCTCTACGGGCCGTGGCATCCGCTGCATTTCGCGAAATTCACCGCGACGCTCGATCACATCTCGCGCGGGCGCTGGGGCATCAACGTCGTGACCGGCCACCGCGCGGTCGAGCACGAGATGTTCGGCTGGAACCGGATCGAGCACGACCGGCGTTACGACATGGCCGCCGAGTTTCTCGATGCGGTCCAGCAGTTGTGGGCGCAACCGGACAATTTCAGCTACACGCCCGCGCTGTCGAGCTGGCGGCTGGGCGGTGCATTCGTGACGCCGAAGCCGTGCCATGGCCGCCCGCTGCTGATCAACGCGACGGGCTCCGACGCGGGCATCGACTTCGCGGCACGCTATTCGGACATCGTGTTCGTCACGAGCCCGGCCGGCCCCGACGCCGAACGCGCGCTCGATGCGCTGCCCGCGCATACCGCACGCGTGAAGGCGGCCGCCGCGGCGCGTGGCCGGACGATCCGCACGCTGCTCAACCCGCTCGTGATCTGCCGCGAAACAGCGGCCGAAGCGCGCGCGTACCGCGACGCGATCGTCACGCATGCGGACGAAGGCAGCTTCCACCGTTTCGACAGCGACGCGCACGCATGGCGCGGCGGCTTCGAACAGCGCGCGCAGGCCGCCGCGCGTGCAATCGGCGGCAACATCTCGATCACGGGCTCGCCGGACGAAGTCGCCGATACCATCGTTCGACTGCACCGCGCAGGCATCGACGGCGTCCAGTTGAGCTTCTACGACTTCAAGCCCGATCTCGACTTCTTCGGCGAGCGCGTGCTGCCGCTGCTGCGCGACGCCGGCCTGCGGCGCTGACGTCAGGAAGGGGATGTGGCGCGCACCGGCACGGCCAGGTCAGAATACCCGGCCTTCCGTCAGGTGCGTCGTCACGCCGTTCAGCTCGTAGTCGCCGATCACGCGCGCCTTGTGCAGCAGCGGGTTGTGACTGAAGATCGTGCGCAGGTTGCGCCAGTGCCGGTCGAGGTTGTGTTCGCGCGCCGTCGCCGATGCGCCGCCGACTTCGAACAGCCGCTCCGCCGCATGCAGCGCAAGCTTGCTGACGATGAGCTGCGTGCGTGCCGTCGCGAGCGCACTGTCGAGCACCAGCGCGTGCGCATCGGCATCGCCGGCTTCGATCGCGTCGGCGGAGCGGTCGAGCGCCCGCGCGTTTTCGCGGACGAGCCCGTCGATCGCGTGGCTGTGCGCGGACAGCTCGCCGACGACCTGCTGGATGAAATGATCGTCGCGCGCGGTCGGCGCCGGGCTGTGCAGCGCCGGGCGGCCGTGCGCGAGCACGTAGCGGCGCGCATCGGCGACCACGTTGCGCACGATGCCCGCGCCGGTCGCGACGAGATGCAGTTGCCGCAGCGCGCCGCAATGGCGTCCGACGAGCGTCGAGCCGTCGCGCGCAGCCACTTCGTCCGCGAACACCTGCACGTCGTCGAGCAGCAGGCTGCCGCTCGCGGTCATGCGCTGGCCCATGCCGTCCCAGTCGTCGAGCACCTGCACGCCGTCGCGCGCGACGGGAATGATCACGGCGACTGCGTCGCCCTGTTCGTTTTCCACATTGATGCGTGCGAAGTCGGCAAACGCGGTGCCGGTCGAATAGTATTTGCGGCCCGTCACTCGATAGTGATCGCCGTCCCGGCGCAGCACGGCGGTGTTCTCGCCGGGCCGCGACGTGCCGCGTTCAGTCGACGCGCCGCCGAAGATCGCGCCGGCCCGCGCACGTTCGAGCTGCACGTCGTTGAACGGCGTGCGCGGCGACAGCCGCAGCGTCTCGGTCTGGTCGTAATGGATCCGCAGCGCGTGCGCGAGATTCGAATCGGCGGCGGCCAGCGTCGCAATCGTGTCGAACAGATCGACGAGCGTGCCGCCGAGGCCCCCGCGTGCGACCGGAATCCGCAGCACGCCCAGCGCCGAGCGGCGGAAGATCGCGAAACCCTCGAACGGCAGCTCGCGCCGCGCCTCGCGTGGCGCGGCATCCTGCCCGATCGCATTCGCAAGATCGGGCAGCGCGGCGAGCGCGTCGCGCAACGCGGCGCGCGGATCGACGGCATCACGGGCAGTCATTCGGCAGGTCCTTGTTCGAGAAAATCGGGCGCTGCGTCGCGCGATCGCGGCATTCGCGAACCGCCGCATGCGCAGCATCGCAAAGTATAGGGACGCGCCCGGCGCGCGCGAAAAACCGATTTCAGCTTTTGTTATGCGTGTGCCGGGAATGGTCGTGCACCGTCGCGTCATGGTGGGATGCGCCGGCGCTGGCGCTGCGCGGTCGCGCGTGTCGAATACGGACCGGGCCGATCGCGGCCGGCGTGACGCCGTCGACGGGGCGGGTACGTGCATCGCGTCGTCCGGATACCGGATGTCGGTCAGCCTGTGCTCGTCGTGGATGCGTATCGGTGGCACGACCTCCACGCTCGCGCGGCCGACGCCTTCGCACACGGCCGGGTGCGGGCCACATTGGCTTTGACGGCGGGCGGCCGGATGGCATTGGCCGAGATCGAGATCGGATGGGTCGGGCTCGATGTGGTCAGCATGTCCTGCATCGCGTACCAGCCGCCGTCCAGGGTTTCCAGCACGGTGGCCGCGTCGCCGTCAACACGCTCGAGAATACACATTGCAGGCTAGGCGGACACGTCGCGCAGACGCGCCCGCCCGGGCCTCCCTGCAATCACGGCACCCGCGGCCACGTGCGCTGCCGCGTTACTGCTTGCTGCACAGCCCCATCACGAAGAAGCCGGAGCCGTTCGGCTCATCCAGCCAGTACATCGTCGAATTGTTGACCGGCAGCAGCACCGTCGTTTCCTTTTCCTTCGCGAGCTGGATCTGGGCGGCGATCAGCCCGTCGATCCCCTGGGTGACGATCGGGTCGCTCTGGGTACGCGCGGCGGTATCGAGGTCGAACGCCGCGTTGAAGTAGAGCGGGGTTTTCGTCTGGCCGTCCGGGCTCACCATCTGCGTGCCGCTGATCGTCGACTGGACCACGTCGGCCTTGCCCGTCAGCCGGTTACCGACGGTGGTGTCGGGCTCGACACACACCCACTGGCCGTCATAGGCGCCACTCGCGAGCGTGCGCGTCGTCGTGAGCACCATCGAGCCGGTACGCGGCGTGCCCTCGGGCGACGTGCCGAAGCGGTCGACCAGCAACGTCACGTTGCCGCCCTGCCGCGTGACGAAGGCACGGCCGTTGATTTTCCCGCCCACCATCATGTCGAACGCGCCGGGATAGGTCGTCTGGTCCGGATCCGGCACGAACGTCGCGGTATCGACGAGCGCCGCCCCGGTATCCGTGTCCAGGTTCGTGCAGGTATCGGCATACGGCTTGCCGAAGCAGAAGCGGGCGCTGCCGTCCGCGTTGATCCGAACCTGCCCGGCCTCCGGCTCCTGCGTGCCGACCGGCACGCCGTCCTGGCGGCGATCCCCGGCCAGCGACACGAAGCTGTATGCGCCCGCCAGCGACGCGACATCGGTCACGCCGTTGTTCGTCAGCGCGAGTTGCCCCTGCAGCAAGCCGCCGCCGCCGAGCAGGTTCGGCACGTTGGACAACGAACCGCTCAACAGGCCCGCACCGTTGTCGTCCTTCGTCAGCGAAAGCGACAGCGACAACGCGGCGATCTGGTCGGGAGACAGCGTCACGCCCGGGCCCGCAGCCAGGTTCGACACCACGAACTGTCCGTTGCCCGCGGTCCGGTAAGTGCCGATCACCTGGCCGGCCAGGCCGAATTGCGAGTTGACGAACGTCAGCGTCAACTGGCCGGCAGTCGGCCGATCGACGTCGATGCGGATCGTGTCGCCGAATCCGACCGTGCCGACATAGCTCGAACCGGACGCGAGCGGCGTCACGGCCGCGCTGGTGGCGCCCGACCCGTTCGTCCCGCCGGGGCTGGTGGTGGCCGCCGGGCTGCCCGAGTCGCCGCCGCCGCCGCAAGCGGCGAGCAGGATCGATACGCTGGCGCTGATGCCGAACACGAGAAGTTTGGAAGATTTCATGGTTTTAATGGGAAGGTGACAAATGGACAGACTCAATGGACAGGTCGATGCCGGCGCGCCGCTCAGGCCGGCGAGCCGGCATCGAACGCGCGAAAACGCGCGCGCAGCAGCGGATGCGCGTCGACCAGCCGCGCGCAGAGCTCCGGGAAGCGCCGCAGAAACGGAATCAGGGCCGTGTCGTCGCGGGAAAACATGCCCTGGTTCGTCGGGCAATCCAGCACGACCTTGGTCTGGCCGTCGCTGATCTCGATGCGCGGCCAGGCAAGACAGATGAAGCATCCGCCGATGAATATGTTGGTATCCGAATGAAATTCGCGCGGAACGGACTTCATGATGAATTGCAGTGCCCTGGATTCCATGGATGGTCGCAGCCTGTCAGTGACTCGTCCGATTCGCACGCACTCGTCGAATGCATGCGGCATCGACGCTCCGTTCGGGCGTCTTGCCTGTCTATTCGGATCGCCACGGCATTTGTTCGGTCGGTGAGCACTTTTTTTTCGTGTCGAGCCCAACCGACGACGTCGCGTTGAATGCCATGACACTACCTTTTAGGTTGCATTGAAACTTATTGAGACCTGTCTGTCAACAAGTAGCAATGCGACTATTCAGGTCGTGTCATGAGGTGAGCACATGGACCAAGAAGAAGCACAGGCCCTGGCGGAGTGCGTCGGGCGCGCGATTGCCCGCAAACGGGTGGAAGCCGGCCTGACCCAGGAACAGGTGGCCGAGCAGTTGTCGCTCGGGCGGGAGGCGATCGCGCGGATCGAGCGTGGCACGTCGATTCCGACCATCGTGCGCCTCGCCGAATTCGCGGCGCTGTTCGGCTGCGCGACCGAGGAATTGCTGACGGGGGCGTCGCCGAGAATCGACGATCAGACGTTGACGATCATGCGCAACCTGCGCGAACTGGCACCGCGCGACCGGCAGATGCTGGTCGAATGGGTGGAAACGTTTGCACAACGCCTGCGGCGCCATCGCGACTGACCACGCGCCGCGCCGGCAGTGCTATTGCGCCGGGGCGCGCCCGGCGCGATGGCCGGCATCCCGCAGCATCAGGTTCAGCGCATCCGACCAGTTCTGCGCGTCGCTGCCCTGCCCGCGCGCCGCCCGCAACTGCGCGAGATCGAGCTTGGCGCGTACGACGTCCTGCGCCGCCGCACGGGCCAGCCATTTCTCGGCTTCGCCGTAGTCGCGCGCGACCAGCTTGCCCTCGAAATAGGTTTCGCCGAGAAGCGTCTGCGCGATCGGGTAATTCATCTGCGCCGCACGCCGGTAATACGCGAGTGCCGCGCGCGGATCGCGGCGCGTGCCGAATCCGCCCTCGGCAATCCTGCCGAGCGTGGTCAACGCGGCCGCGTCATTCGAGCGTGCCCGCAACGCGCGGATCGACGCACCGTCCGCCTGCTGCGCGGCGGCTTCGATCCGGTGCTCCGCGTCGGTCCACGAGTCCTCCCGCTGCTGCTGGGCATCCGTTTCGGCGCGCGCGGCAGCGGATCCGGGTGCGGTTGCGGCCGGCCACACCGGCTCCCCGCCGCTCCCGCGCACCGCGCCGCGCTGCGCCGGCGGCGCAACGGCGGGCCGCGCGGCCGCGGTTCCCGGCTGCGCGATCGTCAGGTCGCCGATCAGGCCGCTGGCGATCCACGGCCGTTGCTGTCCTTGGGTCACGTCGCTGACCTGTTGCTGCGTATGCTCGAGCGCCTGCTTGAGCGTCGCGCCGGGCGCGGCAAGATAGGTCGACAGGTAGTACGCGAACGGCCCGTTGTCGACCGGCTGACCGAACGTCCGCATCGAATCGTAGGCTGCGGCCTGGTCGGCGGTCGAATACGCGATCAGCTCGCCGCGCGCCGCCGGATCGCGCTTGAGCGACTGGCCGGCACGGCCGCGGGACGGCACGCGGCACGCGTCGATCAGCGCGACAAACGCGTCGGGCCGCGACGCCTTCACCTGCGCGCGCACCGCGTTGAACCGGATGCCCCGTTGCAGCAGCGTGGCACGCGTCATCGCCGCGATCGGGATGCCGGTCTTGACCGGCACGAGAAAATTGTCGCCGCCGGATTCAAAGCCATGGCCCGCGTAGTAGAAAATCGCGACCTGTGCGCCGCGCGCGCGCGTGGCAAGCCAGTCGACCGACGCGTTGAACTCGTCGCGGGTCAGGTCGGTGCCGATCCGCGTCTCGAATCCAAGCTGCGTGAAGGTCCGGCCGATCAGCGCCGCGTCGTTGGCCGGCGAACCCAGCCGGTCGGCGCCGTCATAGGCGGCATTGCCGATCACGAGCGCGACTTTCGCCCCGGTCGCGCGGCCCCCGTCGATCGTTGCGCCGGCCCATCCGGCCCGGGACTGCAACGATGCAACCACCAGAACGGCAACGCACGCGCATGCGCGGCCCGATCGCAAGAAAAACATCCGCACGTTTCCCCGTTGTTGTTTTGGAGCGTCATTCCGAATATCGGAACGGCACCGGTTGACCAACGTCATTCCGGCCGAAGAATACGGCAATTGCGCAATGCAATGTCGATCGGTCTGGTTGAAACCAGCACGACCGGCCAGGGCAATCCAGCTGCGGCACACCGAGTGGGGCGCCGCCAGGTCGAACGAAGGATTTCAGTGCGGCCGCGTGGCAACCGGACGCCAAATCCGGCCCGTATTCGCGTGCGATGAGATGTTCGATAACATAATTTGCGGATGGCGAAACTTCATAATTTCAGTGTAGTATCCGCTCCAGAAGACCATTAGTATTAGCAATCGAAATAATGAAAGCAGTTTGTCAGTTTAAAACTGACGACTAAAGCGGGGAAAGCGTGAATTCGCCATTCAAATCCGGGGCATCCAGATTCGTTACGTCGTACGCGTCCATTCGTGTCGACGAGACCTCCTCTTCTCCTTACCGACCCAATCACGACTGATATTCCGCGCTAAGCGCGCCGCGCCGTTCATTTGCGTGACGAGCGGCCGGTGCAGCGCGACGCCGTGATTCGGACCAGCATGCGCATACCCGCGCGGCGTCGTCATGCCGATCGACGAAAAGAAGAGGATTACTTATTTATGACGCAATGTACGCACTGCGAGAGCGAACTGCCGGACGGCCTGAAGTTCTGCATTAAATGCGGCACCCCCGTCGCAGCCGCTCAGCCTCGGATCGAGGCCGCCGTCCCGCCCTGCCGGCGCTGCCACACCGAGCTGACGCCGAACCAGCGTTTCTGCAACAAGTGCGGGACGCCGGTCGCGTCGTCGAACGACGTCGACGTGATCGACGTCGAGTTGCCCGCACCGCCCGTCGAGCCGGTACGGGCACCTGAACCGGTTCAGCCGTCCGGACAGGTCGCAGCCGAAACGGCGCGCGAGATTCCGCACGGCGCCGCCGAGGTGTCCGGCACGCACGTGGCCCCCGTCGTCGAACCCGCAGAGGCCGATGTTGCCGTGGATGACGCGCCTCCCGTCACGGACATCGCCGAAACGGCGTCGAGCCAGGTGAGCGCGCCGGTGTCATCGCCCGAACCTGCGGCGCCCGCCGCGCGTACGGCGGAGGCACACGATCGCGACGCCGCAGCCGGCACGTCGCATGCGACGCCGGCCGTTGCGGATCCGCAACCCGCGAGCGCGACCGCGACCGCAGCAGCGATCGCCGAAGCGGCTGTCGAGCGTCACGACGTATCCCACGACGTACCGGATGTCGACGTTCCGCCGGCATCAGCTGCGGACGTGCCCGATAGCGCCGTCACGCACGCCGGTGAATCCGCTCCTCCCGTCTCCGTGGTCGAGGAAACGATCGTGCTGCCCGCGTCCGCGCAACCCGAGCGACCGGCATCCGGCGCGGCACCGCAACCGGTCCCGCCGGCCGCCCCGACGAACCGCGACACGTCGGCCACGCCCAAGATCATCGCGGCCGGTGTCGCACTCGTCATCGCCTGCGCAGGCGGCGCATTCTGGTGGCATGGCCGCCATGCGAGCACCCCGGCCGCCCCCGAACCTGCCGCCGCGTCCGCGGTTCCGGCCGTGACGGCCGACGCCGCCTCGGGTCTCGCGGCATCGGGTTCCCTCGCCGCCAGCGCGGTTAGTGCGACGGCTTCGACCGACGCGCCGGCATCCGCACCGATCAATGCGGCCGCGATCAACGCAGCCGCGCTCGCCGCCAGCGCGACCGCACCCGCCTCGACGCCGGCCGTCGTCACGAATGCGGCGCCGGTTGCCGTGCCCGCGACGACGCCAGCGTCGAATGCGCCGCCGGCATCCGTGAATGCACAGCAAACGTCGCCGTTTGCAAACTTGCAGGACAACGCACCCGCGCCGTCCGAACCCGCCGCCGTTGCCGCGGCGCCGCACGTCAAGCCGCGCCCGACGCCGCCC
>NZ_JAAGPM010000130.1:0-22076 GCF_017104865.1 Burkholderia sp. Ac-20349 | reverse complement strand
GGTGATAACCGTACTCGGTACGAATCGGCTGGCTGACCTGGCCGTCCTGCAGGTTGTTCATCGCACGCTCGAATTCCGGCACGGTCTCGCCCGGGCTGATCCAGCCGAGATCGCCGCCCTGCGATGCCGAGCCGTCCTGCGAGTAGGTGCGCGCGAACTTCGCGAAATCGCCGCCGGCTTCGACCTGGTTGCGGATGTCGGCCAGCTGCTGGCGTGCCTGGCCTTCCGACTTGCCTTCGCCCACGCGCAACAGGATGTGGCGCACGTGCGTCTGGACGATCTTCGGTGCCGCGGCGGACGCGCCCTGGCTCTGGCGACGATCGACGAGACGCACGATCTCGAAGCCGTCAGGCACGCGGATCAGCGTCGGGTTGACCTGGCCCGGGCGCAGCTTCGATGCGGCGTCGACGACGTCGGCCGGCAGCGCGCTCGGCGACTTGAAGCCGAGGTCGCCGCCCTTCTTGGCGTCGTTCGCTTCCGAATTGTTCTTCGCGAGCTTTTCGAAATCGGCGCCCGACTTCGCCTGCTGCAGCAGCGCATCCGCCTTCTTCTGCGCGGCTTCGATGTCGGCCTGCGGCGCGTTGGTCGGTGCCTTGATGAAGATGTGCTGGAAGCGCAGGTCCTGCTGCTGCGACGCGTTCGGCCCGCGCTGGCTCGCGATGTAGTTCACGACCTCGGCGTCCGATACGGTGATCTTGCCGTCGACCTCGCGCTCGCGCAGCTTCGACAGCATCAGTTCGGTGCGCGCATCGCTCGTGAAGATGCTCCAGGGTACGCCTTGCGCCTCGAGACGCGCGCGGTACTGCTCGAGCGTCATGCCGTTCGCCTGCGCGAGGCGCTGCAGCGTGGACTGCACGGTCGCGTCGTCGATGCGGATCCCGTCGTCCTTGGCCTTCTGCACCTGGATACGCTCGAGCACCATCTGGTTCAGCACCTGCGCACGCAGCTGGTCGACCGGCGGCACCGGCGCGTTCTGCTGCTGCAGCCGGCGCGCGATCAGGCCTGCACGCTGGTCGAGTTCGCGGCCCGTGATCACGTCGTTGTTGACGACCGCGACGACTTCGTCGGCGAGCTGCGCACCTTGCGAACCGAGCGCCTGCGCCGCGGCCGGCGCGGCGGCGAGCAGCGCGGCGGCCGCAGCGAGGCTGGACACGACTGCCGCGAAACGAAGGGTTTTCTTCATTGCCACTGGAACTCCATTGAAATCGTGCTGACCGGTGCAGACAAGCCGGCGTTACTCGTAGTTGCTGAAGCGGGACATCGGCGGCGGCGCCGGCGGCAGCGGCGTGTAGCCCGGCACACCGGCACGGAACGCGGACACGAGGCCGTTGTCGACCGTCGACAGGCCCTTGAGCGTCAGCTGCATCATGACTCGCGTCGACGAATTCTGCTGTCCCGACGAATTGATGCCGTTCGCAAACCGCTGCACCCCGACCCCGAGCGCCCAGCAATCCGCGTCGTATTGTAAGCCGACCAGACCGTCGATCACGCGATTGCCGGCGATGTCGTAGTTGAAGCGGCCGATCGCATACAGGCTGCGCGTGAGCGGCCATTGCGCGGACACCAGGAACTGGTTGATCGGCTGGTTGTCGAGCGTGGTGTTCGATCGCGTATAGCGGTAGCCGACGTTGATCACGCGGCGCTCGCCCGGGCTGTAGCCGAAACCGACACTCGACTTCACGAGCTGGTTGTTGTTCTGGTTGTACTGGAACGCCGTCTCCGACATGAAGCCCGAGCCGAGCTTCAGCGCGGCGCCGACGATCAGGTCCGAGTGGCGCGCCTGTGCGGCGGCCTGCCCGGAATTCAGCGTGACGCGCTGATTGGCGAAGTAGTACTGCTGCGCGATCACGAAGCGCGCGCGCTCGTCGCCGGTGCGCGGATCGATGAAGCGCGACGTCAGGCCGGCCGTGATCCGGTTCGCATCGGCGATCCGGTCGTTGCCGACGAACGTGTTCGGCTGGTAGATCTCCGCGAGGCCGAAGTCCGATTCCGCGGTGTCGAACAGCGGCGCGTTCGACTGGTTGCGATACGGCGTGTACACGTAGTACAGGCGCGGCTCGAGGGTCTGGATGAAATCCTGCCCGAACAGGCGCACCGAGCGGTCGAAGATCAGGCCCGAATCGAAGCTCACGGTCGGGATCGACTCGGTGAAGCGCTTCGGGCTGTTCGGCGTGGTCGACGACAGGTAGTTCAGGTCGTACGACGCGAGGTGGTACTGGATCTTCGGCACGACGAAGTAGCCGGGGCCGTACACGCCGTACGCGATATACGGGTTGAAGACGATCCGGTCGCCTTCCGTCGCATCGGCCGTCGTGATGCGGAACCGCGAATAGTCGGCTTCCGCGCCGAAGTCGAAGCCGCCGACGTTGTACTTCGTGTACTTCACGTTCAACTGCGGCTCGCGGCTGTAAGGCGCGATCGACGGCGGCAGCGTCTGCCAGTGCTGGTAGCGCGCGAGCACCGACCACGGGCCGTTGTTGTACGTGAGGCCCGCTTCCTGCTGGTACAGCGTCTGCGTCCCGTTGACGAACTGGTTCGTCGACCCGAGGTCTTCGGGATACGTGTTGTCCGAGACCTTGTTGTAGTAGACGTAACCGCCGAAACCGCCGCCGAAGTTCTGCTGGTGCTGCCAGTAGATCGCGTAGCGGTTGCGGTGCGCAAGCCGGTCATCCGGCAGGTAATTGGCCGTAAACGTGCCCGAATACGACGGCGACAGGTAGCGGAACGTCGCCTCGGCCATCACGCCGCGCCGCGAGATGATGCGCGGCGTGAGCGTCAGATCGCGGTTCGGCGCGATGTTGAAGTAGTACGGCAGCGACAGCTCGAAGCCGTTGTTCGAGCTCATCGAGAACGTCGGCGGCAGCAGGCCGCTGCGCCGCTCGCCCGACAACGGGAACGTCATCCACGGGCTCGCGAAGATCGGCACGCCCTGGAAGAACAGCACGCCGTTGCGCGCGGTGCCTTCGTCGGCGCCCGTATCGAAGTCGAAGCGGCTGCCCTTGATGTACCACGCGGGGTTCGTCGAGCACTGGCACGCTGTGTAGGTGCCGTTGACGAACACCGAGCGCTCGTTGTCGACCATGTCGACGCGCTCCGCGCTGCCCGAGCCGCCCGTCATGTTGAAGTGGTACTTCGGCGCCGTCATGAAGCCCTGGTTCGCCTCGATCTTCAGGTGCGCCTCGGGGCCTGCGAACGACGTACCGCCATTGACCACCTTGACCTGGCCGTACGCATCGGCCATGTCGGTATCCTGATCGTAGTGGATCGCGTCGGCCTTCACGACGGCGTCACCGCGCCGCAGCTCGGCCGAGCCCTTCGCGGCGAGATCCTGCTCGGCCGTCCCGCTCGTGTGGTCGGCGATCACGAAGGCAGCCGGCTTCGCGCCGTCCTTCAGCGGATGATCCTCGAGCTGGGGCGCGAGACGCAGATCCCACGGCGAGTCGAGCGGCTGCGGCTGCGCGGCCGCGCCCGACAGCTGCGCGTACGACACGGCCGGCACGAGGCCGGGCATGGCCAGGAGCGCGAGCGCGAGCCGCCGTTTGCGCGGCGCCCCGTCACCGGGGAAAACATTCGGGAATAGCGGTTTGGGCGGCATCTATCGTTTGGCGAATCGCCCCTTGTCAACCGCGCCGACGCGGCACATTCGCGCACGGCGGGCCGCGCCGTCGCACCGCGACTGCGGCTGAGCGCAAACCGGGGAGGCGATCGGGCGACGGCGCGACAGGCGGCGAGCCGGCACGGCGGAAAGCTGACGCGGGGCGCGTCAAAAAAGTCGTGGGGTATTATATGGCAAGACGTTCCCCCCTCCTCCGAGTTTCATGACGCCCCCATCCGCCGCATCCCAGCCCGACGCCCGCCTCGAAGCGCTCACCGCGTGGCTGCACCCGCTCGCCGAGCGCTACGCACTCGACCTGTCGACCCTCGCGCCCGCCTCGTCGGACGCCAGTTTCCGCCGCTATTTCCGTGTCGCATCGGCCACGAGCGCCGGCGGCACGCTGATCGCCGTCGACGCGCCGCCGCCCGAGAAGTGCCGTGAGTTCGTCCAGGTCGCGCAGCTGCTCGCCGCGGCCGGCGACCACGTGCCCGACGTGCTGGCCCACGATTTCGACGCGGGCTTCATGCTCGTGAACGATCTCGGCCGCACGTCGTACATCTCGGTGCTCGATCCGGCCGACCCGGCCGCCGCCAAGCCGCTGATGCGCGCCGCGCTCGACGCGCTGATCCGCTTCCAGCTGACGTCGAAGCCCGACGTGCTGCCGCCGTTCGACGAGGCATTCCTGCGCCGCGAGATGGAGCTGATGCCCGAATGGTTCGTCGGCCGCCACCTCGGCAAGCCCGTCACCGACGCGATGCGCGGCACGCTCGACCGCACCTTCGCGCTGCTGGTCGCCAGCGCGCACGCGCAGCCGCAGGGTTTCATGCTGCGCGACTTCATGCCGCGCAACCTGATGGTCTGCGAGCCGAACCCGGGCATCCTCGACTTCCAGGACGCCGTCTACGGGCCGCTGACGTACGACGTCGTGTCGCTGCTGCGCGACGCGTTCATCAGCTGGGACGAGGAATTCGAGCTCGACTGCTTCGCGTACTACTGGGAAAAGGCCAAAAAGGCCGGCCTGCCGGTCGACCCCGATTTCGGCGAGTTCTACCGCCAGCTCGAATGGATGGGGCTGCAGCGCCACATCAAGGTGCTCGGCCTGTTCGCGCGCATCAATTACCGCGACGGCAAGCCGCACTACCTGAACGACCTCCCGCGCTTCATCACGTATGCGCGCAAGGTCGCGCTGCGCTACCGCCCGCTCGTGCCGTTCGCGAAGCTGCTCGACGAACTCGAGGGCAACGCGCCGGCCGACGTGGGCTACACGTTCTGACCGTTCCGACTCTCCTGATACCCGGCCGAACATGAGCAACACCCTGACCACGGCGATGATCTTCGCCGCCGGGCGCGGCGAACGGATGCGCCCGCTCACCGACACCCGTCCGAAGCCCCTGCTCGAAGCGGGCGGCAAGCCGCTGATCGTGTGGCAGATCGAAGCGCTCGCGCGCGCAGGCATCGAGACGATCGTGATCAACCACGCGTGGCTCGGCGAGCAGATCGAGGCCGCGCTCGGCGACGGTTCGCGCTGGGGGGTACGGCTCGCGTATTCGGCCGAGGGCGAAGCGCTGGAAACCGCGGGCGGCATCGCGCAGGCATTGCCGCTGCTCGAGCGCGACGGCCAGCCGGCCGTGTTCGCGGCGGTCAGCGGCGATGTGTACTGCGCGTTCGACTACCGGACGCTCGCGCCGCGCGCCGCCCGGATGGCCGCGCTCGACACGCCTGCGATGCACCTCGTGATGGTGCCGAACCCGCCGTTCCACCCGGCCGGCGACTTCGCGCTCGGCGACGACGGCCGCCTGGCGCTCGACGGCGCCGCGCGCTTCACGTTCGGCAACATCGGCGTGTACGACACGCGGATGTTCCGCGATCTCGCACCCGGCACGCGGCGCGCGCTGACGCCGTACTATCGCGCGGCGATCGAAGCCGGCCGCGCGAGCGGCGAACTGTATGAAGGTATCTGGGAGAACGTCGGCACGCCCGCGCAACTGGGCGAGCTCGACGCGCGGCTGCGCGCCGCGGAGTGACCCGCTGACGGGTCGTCAGGTTGATCGATCCGCTGGCGGGTTGATCGACTGGTCCGTTGGCCGGCTGGTTAGCTGACCGACTGGCTGGTTGGCTGACCGGCGAACTGACCGGGTTGGCTAGACCATCCAACCGGTCCAGCGCCCGCCGGGCCATCGTGCCGGCCCGACTCCGCCCATCGAGCGAGCCCCCTCCCGCTGCGCGCCTCCGCGCGCAGCACCGCCGCTCACGCGGCCTCGGCCTCTTCCCCGCCCGCTGCGGCGCGCTGCTGCTGCAGCGCCCACATCTGCGCATACAACCCGTCGGCGCGCACGAGTTCGTCGTGCGTGCCGCGCTCGACGATCCGCCCGTGGTCCATCACGAGGATCTGTTGCGCGTGGACGACCGTCGACAACCGGTGCGCGATCACGAGCGTCGTGCGATGCCGCGCGATCTGGTCGAGCTCGTGCTGGATCGCGCGCTCCGAGCGCGAATCGAGCGCCGACGTCGCTTCGTCGAACAGCAGCACCGGCGGGTTCTTCAGCAGCGTGCGCGCGATCGCGACGCGCTGCTTTTCGCCGCCCGACAGCTTGAGCCCGCGCTCGCCGACCGGCGTGTCATAGCCCTTCGGCAAGCTTTCGATGAAATCGTGGATGTGCGCGGCGCGTGCAGCCGCGATCACCTCGTCACGGGTCGCGGTCGGCCGCCCGTACGCGATGTTGTAATAGATCGAGTCGTTGAACAGCACGGTGTCCTGCGGCACGATCCCGATCGACGCGCGCAGCGAATCCTGCGTGACGTCGCGGATGTCCTGCCCGTCGATCCGGATCGCGCCGCCGGCCTGCCGGTCGAGATCGTAGAAGCGGAACAGCAGCCGCGACAGCGTCGACTTCCCGGAGCCGCTGTGGCCGACCACCGCGGTCGTCGTGCCCGCGTCGATCGTGAACGACACGTCGTGCAGGATCTGCCGCGCCGGCTCGTACGCGAAATTCACGTGCTCGAAGCGCACCTGCGCGCCGGATACCGCAAGCGGCCGCGCATCGGGCAGGTCGGCCACTTCCTTCGCGGCCGACAGCAGCCCGAACATCCGGTCCATGTCGGTGAGGCTCTGCTTCAGCTCGCGATACACGACCCCGAGGAAGTTCAGCGGAATGTACAGCTGCAGCATGAACGTGTTGATCAGCACCAGATCGCCGAGCGTCAGCTTGCCCGCGAGCACGCCCTGCGTCGCACGCCACAGGATGAACACGAGCCCCGTGCCGATGATCGCCTGCTGGCCGAAGTTCAGCACCGACAGCGAATTCTGCGAGCGGATCGCGGCCTTGCGGTAGCGCTTGAGGTTCTCGTCGTAGCGCTGCGCTTCCCACTCCTCGTTGCCGAAATACTTGACCGTCTCGTAGTTGATCAGCGAATCGATCGCCCGCGAGTTCGCGCGCGAATCGAGCTCGTTCATCGTGCGGCGGAAATGCGTGCGCCAGTTGGTGACCTTCACCGTGAACACGATGTAGGTGACCAGCGCCGCGAACGTCACGTACGCGTAATAGGCCTCGTACTTGACCACGAAGAAGCCGAGCACGAGCCCGACCTCGACGAGCGTCGGCAGGATGCTGTACAGCGAATACGAGATCAGCTGCTGGATGCCGCGCGTGCCGCGCTCGATGTCGCGCGACATGCCGCCCGTCTGGCGCTCCAGGTGAAACCGCAGCGACAGCCCGTGCAGGTGCCGGAACACCTGCAGCGCGAGCTGGCGCACCGCGCTCTCGGTGACTTTCGAGAACAGGATTTCGCGCAGCTCGGTAAACAGTGAAGTCGACAGCCGCACGAGCGCATACGCGACGACCAGCAGCCCCACGCCGCCCGCGAGCACGATGCCGGCCGACTGTTCGGCGCGGCCGATCGCGGTGATCTGCTGGACGTAGGACAGGTGGTCGACGATGCGCTTCATCACGACCGGCACGCCGAGGTTCGCGACCTTCGCGCCGATCAGGCAGGCGAGCGCGAGCGCGACGCGCCATTTGTAGGTGGTCAGGTACGGCAGCAACGACCGGATGGTCTGCCAGTCGTTGCGGGGCCCGGTCGAAGCCGGCGCGGGCTCGCCGGAAGCAGGAAATCGGCGCATGGGGGATGGATCGGCGGCGGTGCCGGGCGCGTGCATCGGCGGCCGGCTCGCTCACTTTCTCGTACAATTTGCGAACGTTGTATTGTCGCAGAAGCCGCTTCGCGCCGCTGCCGGCGCCTTCGCCGGCCGGCCTGCGCGCGGCGGCCTATTTATTACAGGATGAAAGCCCCCGCCATGACCGATTCGACCCTCGACCTCCCGCAAAAGCAGCCCGCGCTGCGCGTCGTCCCGCAACCGCATGACGCGAACGTCCACGGCGACGTGTTCGGCGGCTGGATCATGTCGCAGGTCGACATCGCCGGCTCGATCCCCGCGAGCCAGCGCGCGAACGGCCGCGTCGCGACGGTCGCGGTCAACTCGTTCGTGTTCAAGCAGCCGGTGTTCGTCGGCGATCTGCTGAGCTTCTACGCGACCATCACGCGCACCGGCAACACGTCGATCACGGTCGACGTCGAGGTGTACGCGCAGCGCATGCGCCTGATGGGCGAAGTCGTGAAGGTCACCGAAGCGACGCTCACCTACGTCGCGACCGGCCCCGACCGCAAGCCGCGGCAACTGCCGCCGCTCTGACCGGCGCGCGCCGCGACCGCGCGGCGCACGGCCGCGTCAATGCGTGGCCGTCAGCCCGAACTCCCGCATCGCGGGCAGGAAATCGTGGTTCAGCTTCGGCTTGCGCGACAGCTTCACCAGCACGTAGCGCTGGAACGGCGCGAGCCGCTGCCACTGCGCAAGCTCGGGCGCCATCAGCCCGGCCAGCGCGCTCTGCTGCACGAGCGACTCCGGCACGATGTCGGTGGCACGCCAGGTCGGTTGCTCGTCCGGCTGGAACCACGACGGTTCCAGATCGGCATGCGTGCGCAGCATTTCGAACAGCGCGTGATCGAAGTTGGGCTCGATCGCGGTGTCCTCGTCGGCCGGAAAGCGCGCGAGCAGCTTGCGGTCCTCGAGCGGCAGCAACTGCCACTGCTCAAGCGAGATCCGCAGACCGAAACGGTCGAGATTGAAACGCACGATCATCGGAATGTACGTCAAATTTTCCGACGAATCGTGTTCGAAGTTGAATAGCAACGGAGCGTCGCTGAGTCCCATGGTCGTTACCTGACGTGGCGGATGCCGGCGCGGCCGGCCTGCCTGAGGTATTTTAGAACCTCTGCGCGCGGGCGGCGGACACGATTGTCGCCGCCCGTGCTTCGAATCAACGGGAGTGCTCGTGAATCCGACCGAAACAACCGAACCGCGCGGCGCGATTGAATTGTCCGTACGCCGCACCCGCGGCGGCACCGTCGAAGCCGCGCACGACTACGTGGGCCAGGAATGGCCGGTCGCACTCGTGTTCAATGGCATCTCGCACGCGGTGATGATGTGTACGCCGTGCGACCTCGAGGCATTCGCGGTCGGCTTTGCGATTTCGGAGGGGATCGTCGCGCGTGGCAGCGACATCAAGGACATCGAGGTGATCCTGCACGCCGACGCGCCGCTGCCGCATGCGGAAGTCCATCTGGAAGTCGTGCAGCAGGCGTTCGCCGCGCTGAAAGATCGCCGCCGCGTGCTCGCGGGGCGCACCGGCTGCGGCGTCTGCGGGATCGAAAGCATCGACCTGCTCGACCTCGCGCCCGAACGCGTGCCCGATACGGGCTTTCTGGCCCGCCTCGCGCCCGACGCGCTGACCCGCGCGGCACAGGCGCTGCCGGCCCACCAGGCGCTCACGCGACTCACGGGCGGCCTGCACGCGGCCGCGTGGTGCGACGCAACAGGCGCGATCCGGATGGCGTTCGAGGACGTCGGCCGCCACAACGCACTCGACAAGCTGATCGGCTCGCTCGTGCTGTCGCGCGCCGACACGACCGACGGCTTCGTGTTCCTGTCGAGCCGCGCGAGCTACGAGCTCGTGCGCAAGGCCGCGCGGGTCGGCATCCCGCTGGTGGCGACGATCTCCGCCCCGTCGTCGCTCGCGATCGAGATCGCGAAAGCGGCCGGCTTGCGGCTCGTCAGCTTCTGCCGCGAAACCGGCCACGTCGACTACGGCACGGCCTGAGCGCGATCGCGGGCGCGTGCCGGCGGCTCGCCGCCGGCGCGGCCTGCTCCGTCAATCGAACTGACGGAAATCCGGCTTGCGCTTCTCGAAGAACGCCGTCATCGCCTCGCGCGCTTCCGGTGCACGCAGCATCGCGGCGAAGTGGCCCGCTTCCTCGGCCATCCGCGCGGACGTCGCAACACCACCCGTGTCTTTCAGCAGCGCCTTCGTCACGCGCAGCGACGATGCCGGCAGCGCCGCGAGCTTCGCCGCCTGCTTCGCTGCGAACGCGTCGAGCTCGGCGGCCGGCAGCACGCGGTTCACGATGCCGATCCGGTGCGCTTCCAGCGCATCGAACGCCTCGCCGAGCATCAGCTTCTCGGCGGCGACCTGATGGCCGGCCAGGCGCGGCAGCAGCACGCTCGATGCGGCTTCCGGGCACAGCCCGAGCTGCGCGAACGGCAGCGAGAACGTCGCCGTGTCGGCCGCGTACACGAGATCGCAATGCAGCAGCATCGTCACGCCGACGCCGATCGCGATGCCCGGCACCGCGGCCACGATCGGCTTGCTCGCGCTGCTGATCCGCGCGAGAAACTGGAACACCGACGCGTTCTCGTCCTTCGGCGGCGACTTCAGGAAATCCTCGAGATCGTTCCCCGCGGTGAAGTTGCCGTCGCCACCGCGCAACAGGATCACGCGAACTGCCTTGTCTTCCTGGGCTTCGGCGAGTGCGTCGGCCATCGTCTGATACATCGCCGCCGTCAGCGCGTTCTTCTTCGCCGGGCGCGCGATCGTGATCGTCATCACGCCATCGGCGCGTTCCACTTGAATTTCGGCCACAACCGTCTCCTTTGACTTTCCTCTATCGGAATGAAAAAACGGTGCGCGAGCTCGTGGCCCGCGCACCGTCGTCGCTGTTCGTCCCGCTCCGCTTACAGGCGTTCGATGATGCCCGCGGCGCCCATGCCGGTGCCGACGCACATCGTGACCATCCCGTACTTCAGGTTGCGGCGACGCAGGCCGTGCACGACGGTCGCCGCGCGGATCGCGCCGGTCGCGCCGAGCGGGTGGCCGAGTGCGATCGCGCCGCCCATCGGGTTGACCTTCGACGGGTCGAGGCCGAGGTCGCGCATCACCGCCAGCGATTGCGCGGCGAACGCTTCGTTCAGCTCGATCCAGTCGAGATCGTCCTGCTTCAGGCCGGCGGCCTTCAGCGCGGCCGGAATCGCTTCCTTCGGACCGATGCCCATGATTTCCGGCGGCACGCCACGCACCGCGAAGCTCACGAAGCGCGCGAGCGGCGTCAGGTTGAATTCCTTCAGCACCTTCTCCGACACGACGAGCAGCGCACCCGCGCCGTCCGACGTCTGCGAGCTGTTGCCGGCCGTGACCGAGCCCTTGTTCGCGAACACCGTGCGCAGCTTCGCGAGGCCTTCGATCGACGTATCCGCGCGCGGACCTTCGTCGAGCGCGATCTCGCGCGTCTTCACGTCGACTTCACCGGTCGCGAGGTTCGGGAAGCGCTCGGTGATCGTGTATGCGGCGATCTCGTCGTTGAACTCGCCGGCCTGCTGCGCGGCGAGTGCCTTGCGGTGCGACTCGACCGAGAACGCGTCCTGGTCTTCGCGGCTCACCTTCCACTGCTCCGCGACGCGCTCGGCCGTCAGGCCCATCCCGTACGCGATGCCGAAGTCTTCGTTGCGATCGAAGATGTGCGGCGACATCGACGGCTTGTTGCCCATCATCGGCACCATGCTCATCGATTCGCAGCCACCCGCGAAGATCGCGTCCGATTCACCGACGCGGATGCGGTCGGCCGCCATCGCCAGCGCCGTGATGCCCGACGCGCAGAAGCGGTTGACCGTCACGCCGCCGACCGTCTGCGGCAGGCCTGCGAGCAGCGCGCCCATCCGCGCGACGTTCAGGCCCTGCTCGGCTTCCGGAATCGCACAGCCGATGATCGCGTCCTCGATCAGCTTCGTGTCGAAGCCCGGCACCTGCGCCACCGCCGACTTGATCGCGTGCACCAGCAGCTCGTCCGGGCGCGTGTTCTTGAAGACACCGCGCGGGGCCTTGCCGATCGGCGTGCGGCTGGCGGCGACGATGTATGCGTCTTGCAATTGTTTGCTCATTTGAGACTCCTTGCCTTATCCGCTCGCTCAGTTACGCACCGGCTTGCCGGTCTGCAACATGCCCATGATCCGTTCCTGCGTCTTCTGCGTGCCGAGCAGCTCGACGAACGCGCGACGCTCCAGCGCGAGCAGCCACTGCTCGTCGACCAGGCTGCCGGCTTCGACGTCGCCGCCGCACACGGCTTCGGCGATGCGGCTCGCGATCAGGTAGTCGTGGTCGCTGATGAAGCGGCCGTCACGCATGTTGACGAGCGATGCCTTGATCGTCGCGATCGCCGAACGGCCTGCGACCGGCACGTCCTTCGCGCGCAGCGGTGCGCGGTAGCCGGTGGCGGCCAGCGCGCGCGCTTCCTTCTTCGCGGTGTCGAGCAGTTCGAACACGTTGAAGATGATCGTGTCGGACGGCTTCACGTAGCCCATCGCACGTGCATCGTGCGCGGACGCCGAGACCTTCGCCATCGCCGCGTTCTCGAACGACTTCGTGACGAACTTCAGGATGTCGGTGGTCGCGTTCGCGGCCGTGGCGGCGTCCGCTGCGCGCAGCGCCGCTTCCTTCAGGCCGCCGCCCGCCGGCACGAGGCCGACGCCCACTTCGACGAGGCCGATGTAGCTCTCGACGTGCACGACGCGCTTCGCGCTGTGCAGCATCAGCTCGCACCCGCCGCCGAGCGCGATGCCCGACACGGCTGCGACGACCGGCACGTTCGCGTACTTCACGCGCAGCATGCCTTCCTGGAACTTCTTCACGAACGGCTCGATACCCTTCGCGCCGCCCATCATGAACGCGGGCATCGCCTCTTCGAGGTTCGCGCCGGCCGAGAACGGGCCGCCCGGCGTGCCGAGCTTCAGCGACGTCGGTTGCCAGATCACGACGCCCTTGTAGTCCTTCTCCGCGAGTTCGATCGCCTGCACGAGGCCGTCGATCACGCTCGGTCCGATCGTGTTCATCTTCGACTTGAACGACACGATCACGACGTCGTCTTCACCCGCACGGTCGTCGACCCACGCGCGTACCGCGTCGGTCTCGAACAGCGTCTTGCCGTACGTCTTCGGATCGGCACCCGCTTCGCCGAGCAGCGGCGCGCGGAATACCTGCTTGTCGTAGACAGCGAGATCCGAACGCGGCACGAAGCGCTTCGCTGCCGGCGCCCACGAGCCTTCGGCCGTGTGCACACCACCCTTCTCGGCGACTGCGCCTTCGAGCACCCACGACGGCAGCGGCACGTTCGCGAGGGCCTTGCCGGCCGCGATGTCTTCCTGCACCCACTCGGCGACCTGCTTCCAGCCGGCAGCCTGCCAGCCTTCGAACGGGCCTTCGTTCCAGCCGAAGCCCCAGCGGATCGCGAGGTCGACGTCGCGCGCGTTGTCGGCGATCGACTCGAGATGCACGCCGATGTAGTGGAACACGTCGCGGAAGATCGACCACAGGAACTGCGCGTGCGGATGGTCCGTTTCACGCAGCAGCTTCAGGCGTTCTGCCGGCGGGCGCTTCAGGATGCGGCCGACGGTTTCGTCCGCCTTCGCGCCCGAATCCACGTAGGTGCCCGTCTTCGCGTCGAGCACCTTGATCGCCTTGCCTTCCTTCTTGTAGAAACCGCCGCCCGTCTTCTGGCCGAGCGCGCCCTGCTTCACCAGTTCGGCGAGCACGGCAGGCGTCTGGTAGACCGGGAAGAACGGATCGTCGGCGAGGTTGTCCTGCATCGTCTTGATCACGTGCGCCATCGTGTCGAGGCCGACCACGTCCGCGGTGCGGAACGTTGCCGACTTCGCGCGGCCGAGGCGGCTGCCCGTCAGGTCGTCGACTTCGTCGAAGCGCAGGCCGAACTTCGCGGCCTCGGTGATCACCGCGAGGATCGAGAAGATGCCGACGCGGTTCGCGATGAAGTTCGGCGTGTCCTTCGCGCGCACGACGCCCTTGCCGACGATGCTCGTCAGGAACGTCTCGAGCTGGTCGAGGATCTCCGGACGCGTATGCGCGGTCGGGATCAGTTCGACGAGGTGCATGTAACGCGGCGGGTTGAAGAAGTGCACGCCGCAGAAGCGCGACTTCAGCTCGTCCGAGAAACCTTCGGACAGTTTCGTGATCGACAGGCCCGACGTGTTGGTCGCGAAGATCGCGTTCGGCGCGATGTGCGGTGCGACCTTCTTGTACAGGTCGTGCTTCCAGTCCATCCGCTCGGCGATCGCTTCGATCACGACGTCGCACTCGGCGAGCTTCGCGATGTCGTCTTCGTAGTTCGCTGCTTCGAGGTACTTTGCGTCGTCCTTCACGCCGAACGGCGCGGGCGACAGCTTCTTCAGGTTCTCGATCGCCTTCAGCGCGATCGCGTTTTTCGGGCCTTCCTTGGCCGGCAGGTCGAACAGCAGCACCGGCACGCGCGCGTTGATGAGGTGCGCGGCGATCTGCGCGCCCATCACGCCGGCGCCCAGCACGGCGACCTTGCGAATCAGGAAATTGCTCACGGGATGTCTCCGGATAGTGTCGTGCAGCGCGGGAGGGGTGGGCTGCACGGCGAAGTGAGTACCAGGAACCGTTGCGTTCGGGCGGCGCGCATCGCGCCCCGCCCGGTCTCGCGTCAGAACAGCGATTCGTCGACTTCCATCATCGTCTTCGAACCGGCGCGTGCGGCGCGGATCGTCGACGCCGTCTCGGGCAGCAGGCGTGCGAAGTAGAAGCGTGCGGTCGCGAGCTTCGACTTGTAGAACGGATCGCCCGACGCTTCCTTGTCGAGTGCGAGGCGCGCCATGCGCGCCCAGAAGTACGAGAACACCAGGTGGCCGACGGTGCGCAGGTACGGCACGGCGGCAGCGCCGACTTCGTCCGGGTTCTGCATCGCCTTCATGCCGATTTCCATCGTCAGCTTCTGCACCTTGTCGCCGATGTCGGCGAGCGGGTTGATGAACTCGGCCATTTCCGGCTTCACGCCTTCGGCTTCCGCGAATTCCGTGACGAGCTTGCCGAACTTCTTCAGCTTCGCGCCCATGTCGCCGAGCACCTTGCGGCCCAGCAGGTCGAGCGACTGGATCGAGTTCGTGCCTTCGTAGATCATGTTGATCCGCGCGTCGCGCACGTATTGCTCCATGCCCCACTCGGAGATGAAGCCGTGGCCGCCGTAGATCTGCATCGCGTGGTTGGTCGACTCGAACGCGTTGTCGGTCAGGAACGCCTTGATGATCGGCGTGAGCAGCGCGACGAGATCGGCCGCTTCCTTGCGCACCGCTTCGTCACCGTGCGACAGTTCCTTGTCGATCTGCAGCGCGGACCAGTACGTGAACGCGCGCGCGCCTTCGGCGTAGGCCTTCTGCGTGAGCAGCATGCGGCGCACGTCCGGGTGCACGATGATCGGGTCGGCCGGTTTGTCCGGTGCCTTCGGGCCCGTCAGCGAACGCATCTGCAGGCGTTCCTTCGCGTACGTGAGCGAGTTCTGGTACGCGACTTCCGTGAGGCCGAGGCCCTGCATGCCGACGCCGAGACGCGCGGCATTCATCATCACGAACATCGCGTTCAAGCCCTTGTTCGGCTCGCCGACCATCCAGCCCTTCGCGCCGTCGAGGTTCATCACGCACGTCGAGTTGCCGTGGATGCCCATCTTGTGCTCGATCGAGCCGCACTTGATGCCGTTGCGCTCGCCCGGCTCGCCCGCTGCATCGGGGATGAACTTAGGCACGATGAACAGCGAGATCCCCTTGGTGCCCTGCGGCGCTTCCGGCAGGCGCGCGAGCACGAGGTGGACGATGTTCTTCGACATGTCGTGCTCGCCGCTCGAGATGAAGATCTTCGTGCCGCTGATCGAGTACGAGCCGTCGCCGTTGGGTTCGGCCTTGGTGCGCAGGATGCCGAGGTCGGTGCCGCAGTGCGGCTCGGTCAGGCACATCGTGCCCGTCCATTCGCCCGTCACGAGCTTCGGCAGGTAGCGCTGCTGCAGTTCCGGCGCGCCGTGTGCGTGCAGGCACTCGTAGGCGCCGTGCGACAGGCCCGGATACATCGTCCATGCCTGGTTCGCCGAGTTCAGCATTTCGTAGAGCGCGTTGTTCACGAACGCGGGCAGGCCCTGGCCGCCGTAGTCCGGATCGCAGCCGAGTGCCGGCCAGCCGGCCTCGACGTACTGCTGGTAGGCTTCCTTGAAGCCGGTCGGGGTCTTCACGACGCCGTCGCCTTCATACGTGCAGCCTTCGCGGTCGCCGACCTGGTTCAGCGGGAACAGTACCTCGGAGCAGAACTTGCCCGCTTCCTCGAGGACCTGGTTGATCGTGTCGGCGTCGAGGTCCGCATGCTTGGGCATTTGCTTGACTTCGGCTTCGACGTTCAGAAGCTCGTGCAACACGAATTGCATGTCGCGCAGCGGCGCGGCGTACTGTCCCATGACTCTCTCCAAAGGTGGGCAAAACGGCTCGAGCTCCTGGCGGGCGGATCACGCGCCGCTAACGGCTCTCGCTCTGATACGAAACAATCGTCTTTTCCAGCGCGGCCCACGTGAGGCGCACGGCGTCCGGCGAATGCAGGAAGCGTGCGTCGTGATGCAGGCCGAGCGTGAAGCTGTACAACTCGAAGAGCATCAGGTCCGGATCCGTATCCGCACGCAGATGGCCTTCTTCCTTCGCCTGCGAAATGGCACGCAGCATCGCGGCACGCCAGGCCGTCACGCTTGCGATCAACTGCTCGCGCACGGGGCTGTCAGGCCGGTCGTCGTACTCGACGGCACCGCTGATGTAGATGCATCCGGTCGTTACCTCCTGGATGCGCTTCTCCGTCCAGCGGGCCAGCATCGCCCGAAGGCGCGGCAAGCCTCGCGGCTCGCGCAGGCTCGGAAAGAACACCTCGTTTTCGAAACGATGGTGATACTCGCGGACGACCTCGACCTGCAGGTCCTCACGCGATCCGAAGTGCGCGAACACACCGCTCTTGCTCATCTGCATGCGCTCGGCCAGCAGGCCGATCGTCAGCCCCTCCAGCCCATCACGGCTGGCGAGGTCCAAAGCAGCTTCAAGTATCGCGGCACGCGTCTGTTCGCCTTTTCGCATAGCTATTTCTGTAACCGTTCGGGGGTTCGAATAAAATCGAACGGCCGTACTATTATTGAGTGCGGCCGCTCGCGAAACAAGGAAATTATTAGAAACCGGTGTCTAACCGAGCCGCTATTTTGCGCGATTCCGGCGGGACCGGAGCGGCTTTTCCGCACGAACGTGCGGACAGATTTTTTGAAGCGAACGCTTAGTCTTCGTCAGTCGTAACCACCGACCGTCAGCGCCTTCATCACGACGCGATACGCCGTATAGGCGAGCCAGTTCAGCATGCGCTCGATGCGCGGGCGCGCGGCGAATCGTGCGGGGTCGATTTCCCGACCGTCGGCGAACGCGGCCGCGATCGCGTCGCGCAGTTCGTTCGTGACAGCATCGTAGCGCACCAGCACGACATTCGCCTCATTGTTCAACATCAGGCTCAGCGCGTCCAGGTTCGACGAGCCGACCGTCGCCCAATTGTCGTCGATCACGGCCACCTTGCCGTGCAGCATCGTCTTGTCGTATTCGGCCACGCGCACGCCCGCGCGCAGCAGCGCGTGATAGAGGAACGGCACGGCCGTATCGAGTGCCGCGAATTCCTTGCGGCCGATCAGGATCCGCACGTCGACGCCGCGTCGCGCGGCGCCCGTCAGCGCACGGCGCAGCTTGCGGCCGGGCATGAAGTACGGATTGGCGAGCAGGATCCGCTGGCGCGCCTGGCCGATCGCCGCGAGATACGCCTTCTCGATCGCGCGGCGATTCACGACGTTGTCGCGCGCGACGAACGCGACGCTCGGCTCCGTCACGACCCGCAGCGCGCCGGCCTTGATCCAGCGGTGGCTGCGCATCCAGCGCCGGAACATCTCGGGGAATGCTTCGCCGCCATACAGCCCGGCCGCGTATTGCGCATACGGCTTGTGACCGAACATGATCCGGTGCCACTGCAGTTCGAACGCGGCGCGCACGTCGGACACCGCGGGCCCCGCCATCTCGACCGCGAAATCCCAGCGCGGAAACGGCAGCGTCGTGCCGCCCTGCGCGTAGTCGTCGATGATGTTGATGCCGCCGCAGAACGCGACCGCGTGATCGATCACCGCGAGCTTGCGATGCGTGCGCGAGAAGCCGAAGCGGCCGAACAGGAAACGGTTGTAGATGCAGTGCTCGACGCCGGCCTCGCCCCACGTGTCGAACAACGGCAGGCGGGCGGTGCCGATGCCGTCGGTGATCACGCGTACGCGCACGCCACGCTGCGCCGCGCGGATCAACGCGTCCGACACCGGCCGGCCGGCCGCGTCGTCGCAGAAGATGTAGGTTTCGAGCATCACCTGCTCGCGTGCGGCATCGATCCGTTCGATCAGCGCCCGGAAGAATGCGCCGCCGCCCTCGCACAACCGCACGGTGTTGCCCGACGTGAAGGCGAGCCGCGACGCGGAACCGCGTTCCTGCAGGAACATCTGCCGCAATTGCGCGAAGCGCTTGCGGGCTTCCGCCGTCATGCGGACGAGCCGTGCGGCGCGCGCAACAGTGCCGCGCGCGCGGGCAATTGCAGGATCGCCTCGGCGTTCGACGGCGAGAAGCAGCGCGCGGCCGCCTCGCGGAACGGCAGCCACGCATGGTCGACATGCTCGCGCGGCGACAGCGTCACGTCGACGCGATGCGGCACGCACAGGCCGAACCAGTGCTCGGTGTTGCGCGTGACGCCCGGCGCATAGCGGTGCAGGTATTGCGGATAGATCGTGTATTCGATCCGGTGGCGCCAGTCGACGAGCGCGCCGGGCGGCACGTCCGGCGTGCCGATCGCGATGCCGGTTTCCTCGGCCACTTCGCGCGCGGCGGTGACCGCGAGCGGCTCGTCGAGCGCGTCCTTCGAGCCCGTCACCGATTGCCAGAAATCAGGCTGGTCGGCACGCTTGATCACGAGCACATCGAGGTCGGGCGTGTAGATCACGACAAGAACGGATTCGGGGATTTTCGGCGGCTTCGTCATCTTTATTTCATGCGGCACGGGGCCGCGCGCCGGGCAAATGCTCCGAACGGGCGGCAAGTGCTGCGACTGTACCGCAAAAAACGAAAAAGGCGCATCGCTGCGCCTTTTTCATGTGCGTCGTGTGCGCGTGAACGCACACACGACCGGGTACGAAGCGCGTTACGCCTTCGGTTGCTCCGGCTGACGCAGACGGATGTGCAGTTCGCGCAGCTGACGCTCGTCGACCGGGCTCGGTGCTTGCGTGAGCAGATCCTGCGCGCGCTGCGTCTTCGGGAACGCGATCACGTCGCGGATCGAATCGGCGCCGGCCATCATCGTGACGATGCGGTCGAGACCGAAGGCGATACCACCGTGCGGCGGCGCGCCGTACTGCAGTGCGTCCAGCAGGAAGCCGAACTTCAGCTGCGCTTCTTCCGCGCCGATCTTCAGCGCGCGGAACACCTTGCTCTGCACTTCCTCGCGGTGGATACGCACCGAGCCGCCGCCGATTTCCCAGCCGTTCAGCACCATGTCGTACGCCTTCGCGAGGCAACGGCCCGGATCGGTCTCGAGGTACTCGAGGTGCTCGTCCTTCGGGCTCGTGAACGGGTGGTGCGCAGCGACGTAGCGCGCATCTTCGTCGTCGTATTCGAACATCGGGAAGTCGACGACCCACAGCGGCTTCCAGCCGGCATGGACGAGGCCGTTCGCCTTGCCGAATTCCGAATGGCCGATCTTCAGGCGCAGTGCGCCGAGGCTGTCGTTGACGACCTTCGCGCGGTCGGCCGCGAAGAAGATGATGTCGCCGTCTTCCGCGCCGGTGCGCTCGAGGATCGCCGCGATCGATGCATCGTGCAGGTTCTTGACGATCGGGCTCTGCAGGCCGTCACGGCCCTTCGCCTTCTCGTTGACCTTGATCCAGGCGAGACCCTTCGCGCCGTAGATGCGCACGAATTCGGTGTAGCCGTCGATGTCGCCACGCGACAGCTCGCTGCCCTTCGGCACGCGCAGTGCCGCGACGCGGCCGTCCTTCGCGTTGGCCGGCGTGCTGAACACCTTGAAGTCGACGTCCTTCATCGCGTCGGTCAGCTCGGTGAATTCGAGCTGCACGCGCAGGTCCGGCTTGTCCGAACCGAAACGCGCCATCGCTTCCGAGTACGGCATCACCGGGAAGGTCGCGTCGAGTTCGACGTCGATCGTCGTCTTGAAGATGTGACGGATCATGTCTTCGAACAGGTCACGGATTTCCTGCTCGCCGAGGAACGACGTTTCGCAGTCGATCTGCGTGAATTCCGGCTGACGGTCGGCACGGAGGTCTTCGTCGCGGAAGCACTTGGTGATCTGGTAGTAACGGTCGAAGTTCGCGACCATCAGCAGCTGCTTGAACAGCTGCGGCGACTGCGGCAGCGCGAAGAACTGGCCCGCGTTCGTGCGCGACGGCACGAGGTAGTCGCGCGCGCCTTCCGGCGTGCTCTTCGTCAGCATCGGCGTTTCGATGTCGATGAAGCCCTGCTCGTCGAGGTACTTGCGCGCTTCGATCGCGACGCGGTAGCGCAGGCGCAGGTTGTGCTGCATCTGCGGACGGCGCAGGTCGAGCACGCGGTGCGTGAGGCGCGTCGTTTCCGACAGGTTGTCGTCGTCGAGCTGGAACGGCGGCGTGACCGATGCGTTCAGCACGTTCAGTTCGTGGCACAGCACTTCGATCTTGCCGCTCTTCAGGCCGGCGTTGACCGTGCCTTCCGGACGGTTGCGCACGAGGCCCTTGATCTGCACGCAGAACTCGTTGCGCACGCCTTCGGCGGTCGCGAACATTTCCGCGCGATCCGGGTCGCACACCACCTGCACGAGGCCTTCACGATCGCGCAGGTCGATGAAGATCACACCGCCGTGATCGCGGCGGCGCTGCACCCAGCCGCACAGCGACACGGTTTGGCCCAGCAGGTGTTCGGTCACGAGACCGCAGTATTCAGTACGCATCGACATGATGTTTGCTTTCGTTCGGTTTGATCAACGGGCGCCGCAACGCGCGGCCCGGGCGATGATTCTTTACTTACAGCGGCGGCTCGACGGGGCGGCGTGCAGGCGCCGGAGCCGGCGCCGGGGGCGCCACCACGCCCATCGAGACGATGTACTTGAGCGCGGCATCGACCGACATGTCGAGTTCGATGACTTCGCTCTTCGGCAGCATCAGGAAGAAGCCCGACGTCGGGTTCGGCGTCGTCGGGATATAGACGCTCACGTATTCTTCCGTCAGATGATTGAGCACGTCGCCGCCCGGCGTGCCGGTCAGAAACGCGATCGTATACGAGCCGCGGCGCGGGTATTCGATCAGCAGCGCCTTGCGGAACGCGTTGCCGCTGCTCGACAGCAGCGTGTCCGACACCTGCTTGACGCTCGTGTAGATCGGCCCGACGACCGGGATGTGACGCACCACGGCGTTCCACCACGTGACGAGCTTCTGGCCGATGAAGTTCCGCGTGGCCAGCCCGACGACGAAGATGAACGCGAGCGTCAGCACCGCGCCGATCCCCGGCAGATGGAAGCCGAGCATCCGCTCGGGCTGCCACGATTCGGGCAGCAGGAGCAGCGTCTGGTCCATCGTGCCGATGATGAGACCGAGCACCCACAGCGTGATCGCGAGCGGGACGAGAACCAGCAGGCCGGTCAGAAACACCGATTTCAGGGTCGTCTTTTTCATCATCTGCCGTCAATGAACCGCGCCGGTGGCGCGGGTTGGTCGCACCCGGCCGTTGTCGCGCCGGTCGAAGAACGGCGCGGGCAGCAGCGCGAGATCGTTCGGCAGGCGGACCGGCGATTCGTCGAGGATCAGCTCGCTCTTCGGGCTCACGTCGGCCCACAGCGCCGAGTTCGACGGATCCTCGCAATGGTCGAGCGTGTAGTGCGCGATCAGGCGCAGGCCGATCTGGTTGAAATCCGAGAAGTAGCGCGGATCGATCGGGATTTCCTGCGTGACCGTGCGGCCCGCCTGCGCGGCGTCGAACGGGACGGTCGCGATGACCTCGCCGTTCACCGACACCTTCAGGTGCGACATCGGGAACACCAGCGACGGCGAATACGCGTAGGTCAGGCGCAGCCGCGCGCCGGTGACCACGCGATCGAGCCGCACGCCCGCATTGATCGTGCGCGCGTCGTCGGCGCCGCGCAGGCGCAGCGGATCGAACGCACCGAGCAACGCGAACGGCAGGTGCACCGTCGTCGCCGGCAGGCCGGCGGGCGGCACGCCGGCC
>NZ_JAAGPM010000129.1:0-22192 GCF_017104865.1 Burkholderia sp. Ac-20349 | reverse complement strand
CAGAGCACGGGGGTCGCGCAGGTCGATCAGGCGGTCGTGCATCTGGACAACATCACGCAGCAGAACGCAGCGCTGGTCGAGCAGAGCACGGCGGCGTCGGAGAGTTTGAAGCAGCAGGCGACGCGGCCATCCGCATGAGCATCGGCGGGCACCGTCACGCCCGCCGTCGCGCTCAATGCGCGAGCGTCACGAGATTCGCGTCGCGCACGAGCTGCCAGCGACCGTCGGCCTTGCGGAAGATCGTCAGCGTATGGCCCGAGCGGCGGATCGTCTCGCCGCCCGGCGGGGTCGCCTCGATCTCGATGAAATTGCGCAGGTACGCCCAGTCGCCCAATACGCGCAGCTCGTCGATCCGGTAACGGCCGTCGATCTTCGGCGCGGGCCCGCCCCCGGCGTTCGCGTCACGCGACGCGGCCGCAAACGCCGCCTTGTCGAACGGCGGCTTGCCGGCCACCATGAAGATCGCGTCGTCGGCGATCAGGTCGAGCACGGTCGCCAGGTCACCGCGCCGGCTCGACACGAACCAGTTGTCCACGAGCGCGCGGATCGCGTGTTCGTCCTCGGTCATCGTCATTCCCTCCTTCGTCGGCGCGCGTCCGTATTCCACGCGAAGTCCGAAAAAAAAGCCGCCCGGATCGACTCCGGGCGGCTTTCCTTGCTGCATCTGCTGCAGGCAGTGCGTCAGACCACGACCGTCTGCGCCTCGCCTTCGCGGGTCGCACGCACGGTGCCGATCTTCCACACCTGTTCGCCGGCGGCGGTCAGGTCGGCGATCGCTGCGTCGGCATCGGCCGCCGAGACGATCACGGCCATGCCAATGCCGCAGTTGAACACGCGGTGCATTTCCGCATCGGCGACGCCGCCGTGCTCCTGCAGCCACTTGAACAGCGGCGGCAGCGGCCACGCGTTCTGGTCGAGCTCGGCGGTGAGGCCTTCGCGCAGCACGCGCGGAATGTTCTCGACGAGACCGCCACCCGTGATGTGCGCCATGCCCTTCACCGACAGCTTCTGCATCAGCGCGAGCAGCGGCTTCACGTAGATGCGCGTCGGCGCCATCAGCGCGTCGGCCAGCGAGCGGCCGTGGAAATCGGCCGACAGGTCGGGATTCGCACGCTCGATGATCTTGCGCACGAGCGAGAAGCCGTTCGAGTGGATACCGCTCGATGCGAGGCCCAGCACCACGTCGCCTTCGGCGATCGTGCTGCCGTCGATGATCTTGCTCTTCTCGACCGCGCCGACCGCGAAGCCGGCCAGATCGTATTCGCCGTCCGGGTACATGCCCGGCATTTCGGCCGTTTCACCGCCGATCAGCGCGCAGCCCGACAGTTCGCAACCCTGCGCGATGCCCTTGACGACCGTTGCAGCGGTGTCGACGTCGAGCTTGCCGCACGCGAAGTAGTCGAGGAAGAACAGCGGCTCGGCGCCCTGCACGAGGATGTCGTTCACGCTCATCGCGACGAGATCCTGGCCGACGGTGTCGTGTTTGTTCAGATGAAACGCCAGCTTGAGCTTGGTGCCCACGCCGTCGGTGCCCGACACGAGCACGGGCTCCTTGTACTTCTTCGGCACTTCGAACAGCGCGCCGAACCCGCCGATGCCGCCGAGCACGCCGTCGCGCAGGGTTTTCTTCGCAAAAGGCTTGATCTTGTCGATGAGCGCGTCGCCCGCGTCGATGTCGACACCTGCGTCGCGATAGGACAGACCCTGAGCGTCAGGAGCGGATTTCGGAGGATTCATGGGGGAATGCGAGAAGGTCGGTAAAATGCGATTTTACCCGAAGCCGGCCCGTTGGCCGGAATTCCCAGCACCGAATCGTCAGGGATTGCATCTTGGTCAACACGTCCCCGTTTTCATCGCCGAGCGAACCGCGCCGAAACCGGCATGGCGCCGTGCGTGCGGGCGCGCGTGAAGCCCATGAAGGCGCAGTTCCCGGCGCGTGCCCGGCGTACGGCACGCGTATTTTCAACCGACCCGCATTGTGACTGTTGTGTCCCGTCAACTGACGCTCGATCTCGGCACGCCGCCGCCCGCCACGTTCGACAACTTCATCATGAACGAGGAGAACGACGAGCTCATCTCGCGCCTGCAGAAGCTCGACCTCGCGCTCGCGGCGGGCCCCGTGCCGGATCGATCGTTCTACATCTGGGGCGAGCCCGGCTGCGGCCGCACCCATCTGCTGCAGGCGCTCGTGAGCGACGCGTCGTACGGCTATGCGCGCTACCTGACGCCGCAAAGCCCGCTTGGCGCGTTCACGTTCGACCCGCGCATCGGCATCTACGCGATCGACGACTGCGACCGGATGAGCGACGCGCAGCAGGTCGCGCTGTTCAACCTGTTCAACGAAGTGCGCGCGCACCCGTCGAGCGCGTTCGTCGCGGCAGGCCCCGCGGCGCCGCTCGCGCTCGACGTGCGCGAGGATCTCCGCACGCGCCTCGGCTGGGGGCTCGTGTTCCACCTGTCGCCGCCGTCCGACGCCGGCAAGATCGCCGTGCTCAAGCTCGCGGCGAAGGAGCGCGGGATCGCGCTCACCGACGATATCGCCGCCTACCTGCTGACCCATTTCCGCCGCGACATGCCGAGCCTGATGGCGCTGCTCGACGCGCTCGACCGCTTTTCGCTCGAGCAAAAACGCGCCGTCACGCTGCCGTTGCTGCGCCGCATGCTGGCGCGTCCCGGCGACGACATCACACCACCGGGCACGGGCCCGAACCGCTTCGAGTAAAATGCGCTTCCATGACTAATCTGGCACTCTTTGACCTTGATCACACGCTGATCCCGACCGATAGCGACCACGAATGGGGCCGCTTCATGGTGAAGCTCGGTATCGTCGACGCGGAAAGCTTCTCGCGTCAGAACGATCAGTTCTTCGCCGACTACAAGGCCGGCAAGCTCGACATCCACGCGTACCTCACGGCGATGCTCACGCCGCTCGCGAAGTATTCGCGCGCGCAGCTCGCCGAATGGCACGAACAGTACATGCACGAGGTGATCCGCCCCGCCATGACACCCGCCGCGCTCGAGCTCGTGCGCAAGCACCTCGATGCGGGCGACCTGTGCTGCGTCGTGACGGCGACCAACGAATTCATCACGCGCCCGATCGCCACCGCGTTCGGCGTCGACACGCTGATCGCCTGCGAGGCCGAAACGACCGACGGGCATCCCGATTCGCCGTACACGGGCCGGCCGACCGGCACGCCGAGCTATCGCGAAGGCAAGATCGTGCGAACCGAAGCGTGGCTCGCGTCGCTCGGCAAGCAATGGAGCGACTTCACGCACACCTATTTCTACAGCGACTCGCACAACGACATTCCGTTGCTCGAGAAAGTCACCGACCCGATCGCGACCAACCCTGACGACACGCTGCGTGCGCATGCAAGCAACCGCGGCTGGCGCATCCTCGATCTCTTCTGAACGTCGTGATCAAAAAATTCATCCGCAAGCTGCTCGGTCAGGACGAAACCGAGCAAACGTCTCCCGCACCGGCCCCGGCCGACGAAGCGGCCCCTGCTGCCCCGCGCGCGTCGAAAGGCGCCCGAGGCGGCGCGAAGAAACCGCGCAGCAACCATGAACCGACCGTCGTGCCGGCCAGCGTGCACGGCATCAACCCGGCGCTGATCTCGAAGAATGCCGTGCGCGTGACCGACACGCTGCAGCAGGCAGGCTTCCGTGCATTCATCGTCGGCGGTGCGGTACGTGACCTGCTGCTCGGCATCGCGCCGAAGGACTTCGACGTCGCGACCGACGCAACGCCGACCGAAGTGCAGCGCCTGTTCCGCCGCGCACGTCTGATCGGCCGCCGCTTCCAGATCGTCCACGTGCAGTTCGGCCAGGAGTTGATCGAAGTGTCGACGTTCCGCGCGCTGGTCGATGCGCCGCCCGAGGCCGCCGCCTCGGAGCCGCCGAAGCGCCTGAAGCGCGACGAACTCGATCGCCGCACGCACGCAGTCGACGCGAGCGGCCGCGTGCTGCGCGACAACGTGTGGGGCGAGCAGCACGAAGATGCCGCGCGCCGCGACTTCACGATCAACGCGATGTACTACGACCCGTCGACGCAGACGGTGCTCGACTACCACGACGGGATGGCCGACATGCGCGCCCGCCTGTTGCGGATGATCGGCGACCCGGCCACGCGCTTCCGCGAGGATCCGGTGCGGATGCTGCGCGTCGTGCGCTTCGCGGCGAAGCTCGGTTTCGAGATCGAGCCGCATACGCGCGAGCCGATCAACGCGCTCGCCGACCTGATCAACAACGTGCCGGCCGCGCGCCTGTTCGACGAAATGCTGAAGCTGCTGCTATCGGGCCACGCACTCGCGTGCCTGAAGCAGCTGCGCAAGGAAGGCCTGCACCACGGGCTGCTGCCGCTCCTCGACGTCGTGCTCGAACAGCCGCAGGGCGAGAAGTTCATCACGCTCGCGCTGAACAACACCGATGCACGCGTGCGCGCCGGCAAGCCGGTCTCACCGGGCTTCCTGTTCGCGACGCTGCTGTGGCACGACATGCGCCAGCGCTTCGAGCAATACACGGCCGAAGGCGAAATCCCGGTGCCGGCGCTCCATCGCGCGATGGACGACGTGCTCGACATGCAGACCGAGAAGCTCGCGATCCACAAGCGTTATTCGGCCGACATGCGCGAGATCTGGGGCCTGCAGTTGCGCCTCGAGAAACGCTCGGGCCGCAGCGCGATGCGGCTGCTGGAACACCAAAGGTTTAGAGCGGGGTATGATTTCCTCCTGTTACGCTGCGAATCCGGCGAGCTCGATGTGGAAGTCGGACAGTGGTGGACGGATTTCATCGAAGGCGACGCGGCCGCTCGCGAGGCATTGCTCACGCAAGGCGGCTCGAAGGAAAAATCGCCCCGCAAGCGGCGCCGCCGCGGCGGTGTGCGCAACCGCAAGCCGGGTGAAGGTGCCGCCGAGCAGGCACCGGACACCTCGGGCGGTTCCGACGACTGACGCGCTCGCCGGCGAACGACGTAGGAAGTGATGCCATGACGGTTGCATATATCGGACTGGGGGCGAATCTCGGCGATGCGCGCCAGACCCTGAAGGACGCGGTGGTGTGCCTCGCACAGCAGCGCACCATCTCGATCCTCGGCAAATCGAGCCTGTATCGCACGGCGCCCTTCGAAGCGGGCGGCGACGACTACTACAACTGCGTCGTCAAGCTCGACACGACGCTGTCGGCCCGCGAGCTGCTCGCGCTTTGCCAGAAGATCGAACATCACTTTGGCCGCGAGCGCCCGTATCGCAACGCGCCGCGCACGCTCGATCTCGACATCCTGCTGTTCGGCGCCGACTCGATCGACGAGCCCGACCTGATCGTCCCGCACCCGCGTCTCACCGACCGTGCGTTCGCGCTCGTGCCGCTCGTCGAAATCGAGCCGGCACTCGACATCCCCGCGCGCGGCCGTGCCGATGCCTTCCTCGCCGCTGTTGCAGACCAACGCGTCGAGAAGGTGCAGACGTGCCAGTGCCTGATGCAGAAGGCGCTGGCTGCCAGCGAAGACGCCGACAAGAACCGCTGCCGATGACCCCGACTCCCCTCACCGTCACCGCGCCCGACCTGCGCGCCCCGCACCGCTATCTCGTGATCGAAGGCCCGATCGGCGTCGGCAAGACGACGCTCGCGCGCCTGCTCGCCGAACGCTGGTCGATGCAGACGCTGCTCGAGCGCCCGCAGGACAACCCGTTCCTCGAGCGCTTCTATCGCGACACCGCGCGCTACGCGCTGCCCGTGCAGCTGTCGTTCGCGCTGCAGCGCGCGCAGCAGGCGCGCGAGTTGATCGGCGCGCTCGAAACGGGCCGCCCGGTCATCGCCGATTTCATGCCGCAGAAGAACGACATCTTCGCGCGGCTGAACCTGCCGGAAGACGAATGGCAGCTCTACCGCTCGGTCGCGGCGCACGTCGACGTGCCGCAGGCGCCGTCGCCCGACCTCGTCGTCTATCTGCAGGCGAGCCCCGAAGTGCTGTTCTCGCGGATCCAGAAGCGCGGGCTGCCGATGGAGCTGCAGATCAGCGATGCGTACCTGCGCTCGCTCGTCGACGCGTACAACGAATTCTTCTACCACTACGACCGCACGCCGGTGCTGACGGTCGCCGCAGAACACCTGAACCCGCTGGACTCCCCCGAAGATCTCGCGCTGCTGGTCGAGCGCATCGAGACGATGCGCGGCCGCAAGGAGTTCTTCGTCAAGGGCGAGACGACGCGCTGACGCGTCCTCGCCTGTCGTTCCTTACCCATTCGAACCGGATTTCCCATGACCTATCTCCAGGAATCGAGCCGGCCTGCCGTCACGGTGCCCAAGCTGCAGGCAATGCGCGACGCCGGCGAGAAGATCGCGATGCTCACCTGCTACGACGCGAGCTTTTCCGCACTGCTCGACCGCTCGGGCGTCGACGTGCTGCTGATCGGCGATTCGCTCGGCAACGTGCTGCAGGGCCATACGACCACGCTGCCCGTGTCGCTCGACGACATCGCGTATCACACCGCCTGTGTCGCCCGTGCGCAACCGCGCGCGCTGATCATGGCCGACCTGCCGTTCGGCACGTACGGCACGCCGGCCGAGGCGTTCGCGAGCTCCGTCAAGCTGATGCGCGCCGGTGCGCAGATGGTCAAGCTCGAAGGCGGCGAATGGCTCGCCGAGACGATCCGCTTCCTCGTCGAGCGCGCGGTGCCCGTGTGCGCGCACGTGGGCCTTACGCCGCAATCGGTGCACGCGTTCGGCGGCTTCAAGGTGCAGGGCAAGACCGAAGCCGGCGCCGCGCAACTGCTGCGCGACGCGCGCGCGGTCGAAGCAGCCGGTGCGCAGGTCGTCCTGCTCGAAGCCGTGCCGACGCTGATCGGCTCCGAAGTCACACACATGCTGCGCGTGCCGACGATCGGCATCGGCGCCGGCGCCGACTGCTCGGGCCAGGTGCTCGTGCTGCACGACATGCTCGGCGTGTTCCCCGGCAAGCGGCCGCGCTTCGTGAAGGATTTCATGCAGGGCGAGCCGAACATCCAGGCGGCCGTCGAAGCGTACGTGCGCGCGGTAAAGGACGGTTCGTTCCCCGGCCCCGAGCACTCGTTCTGACATCCTTCACGGGGCCAGCGATGCGTTCACCGGCCCCGTGATGAAAAAAGCGCGGCGCCCTTTGCGGGGCGCCGCGCTTTTTCTTTTCTGCACTGCCGACAACGATCGATTATCGGCCGGTTACTTCAATACCGCGTCGAGCGCGCCGCGCAGCGCGTTGGTCAGCAGCAGCGCCTCCGCACGCGCGAGATCGTCGCCGGTCACGACCCGCTCCGTCGCGCCGAACGCTCGATCGTCGAGCAGCACGCCGCGCATCACGCCCGGCAGCACGCCAGACTCGAGCGGCGGCGTCACCCACTGGCCGTCGAGCTTCACGAACAGGTTCGAGCGCCCGCCTTCCGTCACCTCGCCGCGCTCGTTGACGAACAGCATGTCGAACGCGCCAAGTGCCTCCGCCGCCTGCCATGCGTGATCGTATTCGGCGCGGCGTGTGGTCTTGTGCAGCAGCAGCGCATCACTCGCACGGGTCGGTGCGAAGCCGTGTGCGGACGCCAGCAGCACGCCGACCGGCCCCGCCGGCAGCGGCTTGAGCGGTGCCGCGACGATCTCGACCGTGCCGTCCTTCGCGAGCGCGAGCTTCATCCGGTAAGCGCCGTCGCCGTCGAGCGCCGCGCAGCGCGCGTCGATCTCGCGACGCAATGCATCGGCGTCGAAGTGGAAACCGAACGCATCCGCGCTACGCTGCAGCCGCGCGAGATGGCGATCGAGATGCCGGATGCCGTCCGCACGCGTGGCGGCGGTCGTTTCGAACAGCTGGAAGCCGGGATCGGCGTCCGTCAGGAATCGCGCTTTCAATTCGCACTCCGCATATTCGTCGGCCGCGACGCTGTCGAGCACGATGCCCGCGCCGACGCCCATCGTGCCGCGGCGCCGGCTGGCGGTTGCCGTTGCCGGATTGCGTGCGTCGCCATCGACTGCACCTTCGCCGGCTGCGTCGAGCGTCAGCGTACGGATCGCCACCGACAGGCAGAAATCGCCACAACCGGCCAGGCGATCGCCCGGCTCATCGGAATCGGCGCCTTGCTTCGCAGCGTCGAGCCAGCCGATCGCGCCCGTGTAGAGCCCCCGAGGCGTCGACTCGATCGCATCGATCAGTTGCATCGTCTTGTACTTCGGCGCGCCCGTGATCGATCCGCACGGAAACAGCGCACGCAGCATCTGCGCGAACGTCGTCCCGTCGCGCCAGCCGGCCTCGACCGTCGACGTCATCTGCCACACCGACGCATACGGCTCGACGGAGAACAGCGCTGGCACGCGGACCGTCCCGGTGCGCGCGATCCGCGACACGTCGTTGCGCAGCAGGTCGACGATCATCACGTTTTCCGCGCGGTTCTTCGGATCGTTCGCGAGGAACGCGGCCGCCGCCGCATCGTCGCGAGGATCGGCCGAACGCGGTGCCGTGCCCTTCATCGGCCGCGCGCCCAGCACGTCGCCGTGCTTCTCGACGAACAGCTCGGGCGAACACGACACGACCCACGGTCCGTCGGGCAACGCGATCAGCGCGCCGTAGCGCACCGGCTGGCGCGCCCGCAGCCGCCGGTACAGCGCAAGCGGCGTGCCGAACACGTCGAAGTTCAGCCGGTACGTGTAGTTGACCTGATACGAATCGCCCGCGCGCAGCGCGCCGTGCACCGCGGCGATCGCCGCGTCGAACGCATCGCGCGACACGCTCTTTTCGACATGCGCGACGCCCGCGATCGACGGCGTTGCGCCGCCGTCCTGCTGCGCGAGCCACGCGTCGACTTCGTCGCGCGACAGGCGCTCGCAGCGCGCATACAGCAAAAAGCGCAGCGGGGCATGGCCCGGCTGCGCTCGTTGCAGGTTGCGTCCGAATTCGTAATCGCCGACGACGACCGCATGCAGCCCGTCGCGCAGATCCTGCGCCACCGCCGCATCGACCTCGTCGAGGCGAGCCGGATCCGTGCACACGCGTTCGCGCACGAACCCCGAATACAAACGACTCGACCGCGCGGACGCAGTCGAGTCGCAATCGTCCAAGAGCGCGAACGACGCGCTCTCGTTGCCTTCAGTCATGCTGTTACTCGAGTTACTCGAAGAAGCTCTTCACACGATCGAACCAGCTCTTGCTCTGCGGGCTGTGACGCGCGCCGCCCTCGGCCAGCGACTTCTCGAACTGCTTGAGCAGGTCGCGCTGGTTGTCGGTCAGCTTCACCGGCGTCTCGACCTGCACGTGAACGTACAGATCGCCCGCGATGCTCGAACGCAGCCCCTTGATGCCCTTGCCGCGCAGGCGGAACGTCTTGCCCGACTGCGTGCCTTCCGGCACCGGGAACGACGCACGGCCGGCCAGCGTCGGTACCTCGATCTCGCCGCCGAGTGCAGCGGTCGTGAACGGGATCGGCATCTGGCAGTGGAGATCGTCGCCGTCGCGCTCGAACACCGAGTGCGGCTTGATGTGGATCTCGACGTACAGGTCGCCCGGCGGCCCGCCGTTGATGCCCGGCTCGCCGTTGCCGGCCGAGCGGATCCGCATCCCGTCGTCGATCCCGGCCGGGATCTTCACTTCGAGCGTCTTGGTTTCCTTCACCTTGCCCGACCCGTGGCAATGCACGCACGGCTCGGGGATGTAGGTGCCCGTGCCATGACACTTCGGGCAGGTCTGCTGGATGCTGAAGAAGCCCTGCGACATGCGCACCGTGCCCTGGCCGTGACAGGTCGGGCAGGTTTCCGGCTTCGTGCCGGGCTTCGCGCCCGACCCGTGGCAGACCTCGCACGACACCCAGCTCGGCACGCGGATCTGCGTGTCGTAGCCGTGTGCGGCCTGTTCGAGCGTGATTTCCATGCTGTAGCGCAGGTCGGCGCCGCGATACACCTGCGGGCCGCCACGGCCGCCGCGCGCAGCGCCGCCCGCGGCCTGGCCGAAGATGTCGCCGAAGATGTCGCCGAACGCGTCCGCGAAGCCGCCGAAGCCCTGTGCGCCCGCACCGCCCATGTTCGGATCGACGCCCGCGTGGCCGTACTGGTCGTATGCTGCCCGCTTCTGGCCGTCCGACAGCATTTCATAGGCTTCCTTCACCTCCTTGAAATGCTCTTCCGCATCCTTGTTGTCCGGATTGCGGTCAGGGTGATACTTCATCGCAAGCTTGCGATACGCCTTCTTGATTTCGTCGTCGCTCGCATTCTTTGCGACGCCCAGAACCTCGTAGTAATCCCGTTTCGCCATATCGATTCACTGTGCCGTCCGCGCCTCATGCACGCGGCGGCTCCTTTCGCTCGCAGTAAAGTCTCTCGACGCGTCTGGCTCCGGCCCGTTCGGGACGGTCACGCAGCGCCCGCCAAAAAACAAATGTGCCCGGAGGGCCGCGAAGCCCGCCAGGCGTGGAGTCGATCCGGCCATCCGGAAGGAAAGACAGACCGCTTGTCAGCCAACCCGTCAGCCGCGCCGCGCGCGGGTTGCGCGCGCGGCGTGCGGCACCGGGGCAACCCGGCTTAGTCCTTCTTCACTTCCTTGAACTCGGCGTCGACGACATCGTCGGCAGCCTGTTGCGCGCCACCCGCGTGGGCCGCGCCTTCCGCTGCACCCGCTGCGCCGGCCGCACCTGCTTGCTGGGCCTGCATGTCGGCGTACATCTTTTCGCCGAGCTTCTGCGAAACCTTGCCGAGTTCCTCGACCTTCGCGTCGATCGCAGCCTTGTCGGCCGATGCGTCCTTCAGCACTTCCTCGAGCGACTTCAGCGACGCTTCGATCGCTTCCTTCTCGCCCGCGTCCAGCTTGTCGCCGTACTCGGTCAGCGCCTTCTTCGTGCTGTGGACGAGTGCATCGCCCTGGTTGCGCGAATCGGCCAGCTCGCGCAGCTTGTGATCTTCCGCTGCGTTCGCTTCCGCGTCCTTGATCATCTGGTCGATTTCAGCGTCGGTCAGGCCCGAGTTCGCCTTGATCGTGATCTTGTTTTCCTTGCCGGTCGCCTTGTCCTTCGCGCCGACGTGCAGGATGCCGTTCGCGTCGATGTCGAAGGACACTTCGATCTGCGGCACGCCGCGCGGTGCCGGCGGGATGCCTTCGAGGTTGAACTCGCCGAGCAGCTTGTTGCCTGCTGCCATTTCGCGTTCGCCCTGGAACACCTTGATCGTCACGGCGCCCTGGTTGTCGTCCGCCGTCGAGTACACCTGAGCGTGCTTCGTCGGGATCGTCGTGTTCTTGTTGATCATCTTCGTCATCACGCCGCCGAGCGTCTCGATGCCGAGCGACAGCGGGGTCACGTCGAGCAGCAGCACATCCTTGCGGTCGCCCGACAGCACCTGGCCCTGGATCGCCGCGCCAACCGCGACGGCTTCGTCCGGGTTCACGTCACGGCGCGGATCCTTGCCGAAGAACTCCTTCACCTTCTCCAGCACCTTCGGCATACGGGTCTGACCGCCGACCAGGATCACGTCGTCGATGTCCGACACCTTGACGCCTGCGTCCTTGATCGCGATACGGCACGGCTCGATGGTGCGCTCGACGAGGTCTTCCACCAGCGCTTCCAGCTTCGCGCGGGTGATCTTCAGGTTCAAGTGCTTCGGGCCCGATGCGTCCGCCGTGATGTACGGCAGGTTGATTTCGGTTTGCTGGCCCGACGACAGCTCGATCTTCGCCTTTTCAGCGGCTTCCTTCAGGCGCTGCAGCGCGAGCACGTCCTTCGACAGATCGACGCCCTGCTCCTTCTTGAACTCGCCGATGATGTAATCGATGATGCGCTGGTCGAAGTCTTCGCCGCCGAGGAACGTGTCGCCGTTGGTCGACAGCACTTCGAACTGCATTTCGCCGTCGACGTCCGCGATTTCGATGATCGACACGTCGAACGTACCGCCGCCGAGGTCATACACGGCGATCTTGCGGTCACCCTTTTCGACCTTGTCGAGGCCGAACGCGAGCGCGGCTGCGGTCGGCTCGTTGATGATCCGCTTGACTTCGAGGCCCGCGATGCGGCCGGCGTCCTTGGTTGCCTGGCGCTGGCTGTCGTTGAAGTACGCCGGCACCGTGATCACGGCTTCCGTGACCGGCTCGCCGAGGTAGTCTTCGGCCGTCTTCTTCATCTTGCGCAGCACTTCCGCCGAAACCTGCGGCGGCGCGAGCTTTTCGCCGTGCGCTTCGACCCATGCATCGCCGTTGTCGGCCTTGACGATGCTGTACGGCATCAGGCCGATGTCCTTCTGGACTTCCTTCTCTTCGAAGCGGCGGCCGATCAGGCGCTTCACTGCGAACAGTGTGTTCTTCGGGTTGGTCACCGACTGACGCTTGGCCGGCGCGCCGACCAGCACTTCGTTGTCGTCCATGTAGGCGATGATCGACGGCGTGGTGCGCGTGCCTTCCGAGTTCTCGATGACCTTGACCTGGTTGCCTTCCATGATGGCGACGCACGAGTTCGTGGTGCCGAGGTCAATACCGATGATCTTTCCCATTTTTTCCTAATCTCCAGAAATGCTTGTTTGCTGCGCGAAACCCCGCGTTTTTGGGCGGTTTCGCGCGCCAGAATTCAACTCTGTTCCCGAAATGCGTCCGTCCGATCCGTTTTCAAGACCCGACGAGCGATGCGGATATTAAATTTTTTCAATCGCTGCCGGCTAGCGGATCGCCGCCCGGCGAATCGCCGCCCGCCGGATGGCCCGTCGCCGAGGCGATCTTCGCGCGCGCCGCCGACACGGCGGCCTGGAACTGCGCGAGGCCATGCCAGCCCGTCGCGCGGCCAAGCCGCTTGCCGCGGTGGAAGAAGAACCACGTCGGCACGCCGTGCAGCCCGAAGCGGCGCCCCAGCTGGTGGTGTTCGTACACGTTGCAATGGAACCACTTCAAGCCCAGTGCGCGGATCGCATCGGGTTGGGCGAGCATCGCCTTCTTCGCGATCTCGCAGTTGAAGCAGTCGACGCCCCAGAAGAACACCACCGCGAGCGCGTCGCCCGCGCCGTCGATCGTCGCGTCGAACGTGCCGGCGTCCAGCGCCTGCATGTCGAACGCGTCGAATGCGGCCGGATCGACGCCGGCGGGCACCATCGCGACGGCCTTACTTCGGCTGGGCGACGGTGACGAGCGCCGGACGCAGCACGCGGTCGGCGATCGTGTAGCCCTTTTGCAGCACCGCGACGACGGTGTTCGGCTCCTGCTCGGCCGGCACCATCGAAATCGCCTGATGCTGGTGCGGATCGAACTTCTCGCCGACCGGGTTCAGCGCGACGACACGGCCCTTCTCGAGCGCGCTCGTCAGCTGGCGCAGCGTCAGTTCGACGCCTTCGCGGACCTTCGCGACGTCGCCCGACGTATCGTTGACGGCTGCTTCCAGGCTGTCCAGCACGGGCAGCAGGTGCTCCGCGAAGCTCTCGATCGCAAACTTGTGCGCCTTCGAGACGTCGTCCTGCGCGCGGCGGCGAACGTTCTCGGTCTCGGCCTTCGCCCGCAGGAAGCTCTCCTGCAGCTCGGCGACCTTGGCTTGAGCCTCCGCGAGCGCCGCGTCGGCTGCTTCGGCGGCGGGAGCAGCGCCTTGCGCCGCCTGCTTCTCGCTGCCGATATCTTCGGCCGATTGGGTAGCCGGGTTCTCTTGCGTGTTTTCCATGTCGCTGAAAGTCGATTAGAGGTTGAAGCCAAATCGGCAACCGCCGGACCGTATACCCGGCGGCACCGCACATTGCTGGTGCAAATAAGGGTGAAAACTACGATTTCAAGAGGGTTATTCGCCGGCATTCTCCAATGCCGCGAAACAACCGCGCGTCGCACCGGTGCATCGCCCGCATAGTCCGTCAGATCGGGCGAAACGGGCTGTAACAACGCTTACCTGGCAAGTACTAGCTTGGCACAGGCCCGCTGCACTACACTCCACTCAAGCGTCGGAAAAGCGTGTTTACCCCTAGCTGACCGCCGCCTGACATCCACCTGGCGCCGTTTTCACCCGTCTTCTCGAGGGGAGTACCGTGAAACTGACCTTTGCGATATCGGTGGTCGCGCTGGTACTCATTGCCGGCACCACCACCATCTGCCTGTCGGGAGCCGTCACCGACCGCACGACCGAATACGGGAGCGCGCGGGCGACGTTCGACCAGATGTTCAGCTCCCACCAGAAAATCTGTCGATGATGCGCCGGTCGCGCTTCGTCGGCCGGCCGTGCAATTCGGCCGCCGGCTCGCGATACGTACGGCGCCGCTCCAGTTCGGCGAGCCGCGCGGCCCGCCCCGCTTCCGTTTCCGCGTAAAGCGTCTGCGCAACGCTCGCCGGCCCGCGCACGTCGCACACGCCAAGCACGGCAATGTGCCAGACGATGCCGTCGATCGCAATCTCGACCTCGTCGCCCACGCGCACGTCCTTGGCCGGCTTGACGGCCGCGCCGCCGATCTTCACGTGCCCCTTGTCGACCGCATCGGTCGCGAGCGAGCGCGTCTTGAAGAACCGGGCGGCCCACAGCCATTTGTCGATGCGCAGCTTCGCGCCCGGTTCGGTCGAAATCTTGTAATTCATCGCAGCCTCCGCCGGGCCGCCCCAAGGAGGCTGACCGCCCCCTCGGGGGGCAGTGAACGAAGTGAGCGTGGGGGTCGTTTCATCTCAACTCACCGTTTCGGGCTGCGCGGCCCTGACCGGCCAGCCCTGCAGATTCTCGGCAACGATCTCGCCGAGCGCACCGATCCACGCGGGCGCGCCGTTCAGGCACGGAATGCGGTGGAACGCCTTGCCGCCGCCGGCGAGGAACTCGTCGCGCACTTCCATGCCGATCTCCTCGATCGTCTCCAGACAGTCGGCCGTGAAACCGGGACAGAACACGTCCGCCCGCCGCACGCCGGCCTCGCCGAACTCGCGCAGCGTCGGCGCGGTGTAAGGCTGCAGCCATTCGGCCTTGCCGAAACGCGACTGGAACGTGATGCGGCATTCGGTCGTCGACAGCCCGAGCGCGGCCATCAGCAGCGCACCCGTCTGCTGGCACTGGTCGTGATAGGGGTCGCCGAGGTCGAGCGTGCGCTTCGGCACGCCGTGAAAGCTCAGCACGAGCTTGTCGCCAGCCGCGAAGTCGGGCCGGCCGTGCTGCGCCCAGTACTGGCGCACCTGCTCGGCCAGCGCATGGATATAGGCCGGATGGTCGGCGTAGTGCCGCACCGTGCGCACCTCCGGCTGGTTGCGCATGCGCGCGAGCGCGTTGAATGCGGCGTCGAATGCGGTGGCGGTGGTCGACGCCGAGTATTGCGGATACATCGGCATCAGCAGCACGCGCTCGACGCCCGCGCGCTTGAACTGCGCGAGCGCGTGCGAAATGTTCGGGCTGCCGTAGCGCATCGCGTAGTCGACCTGCACCTGATAACCGTTCGACGCAAGCAGGTGCCGCACGCCGTCGGTCTGGCGCTCGGTGTGCACGCGCAGTGGCGAGCCCTCGGGCATCCAGACGGCCGCGTATTTCTTCGCGGACGCGCGGCCGCGCAGCGGCAGGATCAGCGTGCGCAGCAGCACCTGCCAGACGGCCTGCGGAATCTCGACGACCCGCGGATCCGACAGGAATTCGGCCAGGTAACGCCGCACCGCGCGCGGCGTGGGCGCGTCAGGCGTGCCGAGATTGATCAGCAGCACGCCGATGCGATGGGCAGCCGCGATGCTCGAAGGCGGCTCAAGATCGAAACGCATGGGCAATTACGTGCTCGGGGCACGGGACCGGACGGCTCTCAATTATAGCGGGCCGCCCCGCGCCGGTCGGCTGGCCGTTCGGCCGACTGTCTACTTACGCGGCGCCGAGGCACGATGACGGGGCGGGATCGGGCTGGCGAAGGCAGGCTACTGCTGGCTCAGCGTGAGCGACAGCAGGCGCGCGGTGATGTCGACGATCGGTATCACGCGGTTGTACGCCATGCGGGTCGGGCCGATCACGCCGAGCGTGCCGACGATCTGCCCGTTCACCTCGTAAGGCGCGGTGACGACGCTCATTTCCTCGATCGGCACGAGCGTCGATTCGCCGCCGATGAAGATCTGCACGCCCTGGGCGTGGCTCGACACGTCGAGCAGTTGCAGGAGGCCCGTCTTTTGGTCGAATACGTCGAACAGCTTGCGCAGCCGCGCCATGTCGGAGGAAAGATCCGCCACTTCGAGCAGGTTGCGCTCGCCGGAAATCAGCACGGTGTCCTCGGTGTCGGGCACCTCGGTGCTGGCCGTCACGGCCGCATGCATCAGCGTGGTCATGTCGCCGCGCAACTGGTCGATCTCGTCGCGCAGGCGGCGGCGCACCTCGTCGAACGACAGTCCGGCGAAATGCGCATTGATGTAGTTGGACGCCTCGGTCAGTTGCGACGGCGAGTAATCGCGCGGCGTCGCGAGCATCCGGTTCTGCACGTCGCCCTCGGGCGTGACGATGATCAGCAGGATGCGCTTGTCCGACAGGCGCATGAACTCGATCTGCTTGAACACGTGGCTGCGGCGCGGCGTCAGCACGACGCCCGCGAACTGCGACAGGTTCGACAGCACGCTCGCGGCGGCCGCCACGACCCGCTGCTGCGGCTCGCCGGCCTGCAGCGTGTTCTGCACCTGCCGCGCGACGGCTTCGGCGTCGATCGGCGCCTCGACCGTCAGCATCGTGTCGACGAACAGCCGGTAGCCGCGCGGCGTCGGCACGCGGCCGGCCGACGTGTGCGGGCTCGACACGAGGCCGAGCTCCTCCAGGTCGGACATCACGTTGCGGATCGTCGCCGGGCTCAGCTCGAGCCCGGAGTAACGGGACAACGTGCGCGATCCGACTGGCTGACCGTCGGCGATATACCGTTCGATCAGGGTTTTCAGGAGGGTTCGTGCGCGAGGATCTAGCATGGTGGAAAATTTTAGCGCAACCGCGCGACCGCGGCGAGTGGCGCAGCCACCGATGCGCGGGCCGGCCCGATCCGGCCCCGCCTGCGCACAGCCGGTTCTTTTCGTCAACGAGCTATGGTGTAATGCCGGCATGAAAACCGGTAATCAGTTCAACACTGTCGCGCTCGTCGGCCGGAGCAACACGCCGAACATCGCCGAGCCGCTCGCCACGCTGGCCGCCTGCATCGCCAAGCGGGGCTTCGAGGTCGTCTTCGAAGCCGAGACCGCGCGCGAGATCGGCATCACCGGCTACCCGGCGCTGACCCCGGCCGAAATCGGGGCACGCGCCGACGTCGCGGTCGTGCTCGGCGGCGACGGAACGATGCTCGGCATCGGCCGTCAGCTCGCGCCGTACAAGACACCGCTGATCGGGATCAACCACGGGCGGCTCGGCTTCATCACCGATATCGCGGCGGCCGACATGCAGGCGCTCGTCCCGGTGATCCTGTCGGGCAAGTTCGAGCGCGAGGAGCGCGCGCTGCTCGAGGCCCGGATCATGCGCGACGGCGAACCGATCTACCATGCGATCGCCTTCAACGACGTCGTCGTGAACCGCAGCGGCTTCTCCGGGATGGTCGAGCTGCGCGCATCGGTCGACGGCCGGTACATGTACAACCAGCGTTCGGACGGCCTGATCGTCGCCACCCCGACCGGCTCGACCGCTTACGCGCTGTCGTCGGCCGGCCCGATCCTCCATCCGCAGCTGCAAGGCATCGTGCTCGTGCCGATCGCGCCGCACGCGCTGTCGAACCGGCCGATCGTGCTGCCCGACGATTCGAAAATCGCGATCCAGATCGTCGGCGGGCGCGACGTCAACGTGAACTTCGACATGCAGTCGTTCACCGCGCTCGAACTGAACGACACGATCGAGGTGCGCCGCTCGAAGCACACGGTGCCGTTCCTGCACCCGATCGGCTACAGCTACTACGCGACGCTGCGCAAGAAGCTGCACTGGAACGAACACGCCTCGAACGAAGACGACAAGGCGTCCTGACGCCACCCCGCCCGACACCATGCTCCGCCACCTCTCGATCCGCGACTTCGTCATCGTCGCCGCGCTCGATCTCGAATTCGACAGCGGCTTTTCCGTCTTTTCCGGCGAGACCGGCGCCGGTAAATCGATCCTGATCGACGCCCTCGCCCTCGCGCTCGGCGAACGTTCCGATGCGAGCGTCGTCCGCACCGGCTGCGGCCGCGCCGACATCACCGCCGAATTCACGCCGCACGACCGCGTCGCGCGCTGGCTCGACGAACACGCGTTCGACACCGAGGACACCGTGATGCTGCGCCGCGTGATCGATGCGAACGGCCGGTCGCGCGCGTTCATCAACGGCACCAGCGCGACGCTCGCGCAACTGCGCGAACTCGGCGAAATGCTCGTCGACATCCACGGCCAGCATGCACACCAGCTGCTGATGCGGCCCGACGCGCAGCGCGAGCTGTTCGATACCCACGCGGGGCTCGTCGCGGATGCGGCGAACGTCGCGCGCGCATGGCGCGTGTGGCGCGACGCGACGCAGGCGATCGACGCAGCAAAAGCGCACGAGCGCGAGCTGCAGCTCGAACGCGAAAAGCTCGCCTGGCAGCTCGCCGAGCTCGACAAGCTCGCGCCGCAGCCCGGCGAATGGGACGAAGTCAGCAACGAGCACAAGCGTCTGTCGCATTCGGCGAACCTGATCGAAGGCGTGCGCGGCGCGCTCAACGCGCTGTCCGAGTCCGACGACGCGATGCTCGCGCAACTCGGCGCGATCGTGTCGAAGCTGCGCAGCCTCGCCGACTACGACACCACGCTCGGCGATGCGCTCGCGTCGCTCGAACCGGCCGAGATCCAGTTGCAGGAAGCCGTCTACTCGCTGTCGCACTATGCGCAGCGCGTCGATCTCGACCCCGAACGGCTCGCGCAGGTCGAAGCCCGCCTCGATGCGCTGCACTCGACCGCCCGCAAATTCCGCTTGCCGCCCGACACGCTGCACGAAGAACACGCGGCACGCCGCGCGCAGCTCGCCGCACTGGATGCGGCGGCCGATCTCGGCGCACTCGAAGCGGTGCAGGCCAAGGCGCGGGAAGGCTATCTCGCCGACGCCAGACATCTGTCCAAGGCGCGCGCACAGGCCGCCAAGACGCTCGGCACGGCCGTCACGGCCGGCATGCAGGAACTGTCGATGGCAGGCGGAAGCTTCGAAGTCGCGCTCATCCCGCTCGCCGATGGCGGCCCGCACGGGCTCGAGCAGGTCGAATTCCGGGTCGCCGGGCACCCCGGCGTGCCGCTGCGGCCGCTCGCGAAGGTTGCGTCGGGCGGCGAACTCGCGCGGATCAGCCTCGCGCTCGCGGTGATCGCCAGCGCGGCCAGCCCGACGCCGACCCTGATCTTCGACGAAGTCGATACGGGAATCGGCGGCGGCGTCGCCGAAGTGGTCGGCCGCCTGCTGCACCAGCTCGGGCGCGATCGCCAGGTGCTGTGCGTGACGCACCTGCCGCAGGTCGCCGCGCGCGGCGATCACCACTTCCAGGTCGCGAAGGGCGCCGACGAGCGCGGCGGCACGGTATCGACGGTCATTGCACTCGACCGCGCCAACCGGATCGAGGAAGTCGCGCGCATGCTCGGCGGGCTCGAGATCACGGCCACGACGCGCAAGCACGCGAAGGAAATGCTCGCGGCCTGACGCCGGCCATCCGTTATCCGTTCATCGGATGCAAAAAGACCGACGCTCGCGCCGGTCTTTTTTTGGCACGGCGGCACAATCGTGTCCGCCCTGCCGCACCGCGTCGAACGGCCGTTTCAACTATCCGTTTCAACCGCCCCGAACACGCGGTTCCACAGCGCCGTCACGGCCGCCCGCTCGTCGGCCACCACGGCCGGATCGACCCGCGCCTTCTCCATCCCGTCGAGCCGCAGCTTGTGCTGCAGCTTCCGGTACTTGCGGTACGCCGCCCCGACGCGCTCGGCCTCGTCCTCGCCCATCAGCCCGAAGCGCGCGACCTCGCGCAGCAGCGCGATGTTGCCGGTATTGCGGATCAGCTCGGCGTCGCTCGACGCGTGCAGCAGCACCCAGTACTGGACGATGAACTCGATGTCGACCATCCCGCCGCGATCGTGCTTCAGGTCGAACAGCTCGGTCTGGTTCGGGTGCCCGGCAAACACCTTGCCGCGCATGTCGACGATTTCCTTCGCGAGTACGCCGCCGTCGCGCGGCGTCGTCAGCACCTGCTGGCGGATCGCCTCGAAATCCGCGCCGATCTGCGCGTCGCCCGCGCTGTAGCGGGCGCGCGTCAGCGCCTGATGCTCCCAGACCCACGCGGTATTCGCGGCATCGCCCTCGCGCAACTGGTAGCGGCGGAACGCGTCGAGATCGGTGACGAGCAGCCCGGCCTCGCCGTTCGGCCGCAGCCGCAAGTCGATGTCGAACAGCGCGCCCGCGCCGGTCGCCGTGGTGAGCCACGTGATGAGCCGCCGCGTGAAGGTCGTATAGACATCGGCCGAACGATCGTCCGCATCGTCATACAGGAAGATCAGGTCGAGATCCGATGCGTAGCCGAGCTCCTTGCCGCCCAGCTTGCCGTACGCGATCACCGCGAACTTCGGCACGTCGCGATGGCGCTTCGCGAGCTGCGACCAGACGACTTCGATCGTCACGTCGAGCACCGCGTCGGCCAGTTCGGACAGCCGGTCGCTCACGTGCTCGACCGACAGTTGCCCGGCCAGATCGATCAGCAGGATCCGGAACACTTCCGCGTGCTGTGCGTGCCGCAGCAGGTCCATCTGCTGCTCGGGGCCGTCGGCCGCGGCAAGGCGCGCGCGCAGTGCGTCCTTGAACGCGGGCCAGTCGAACGGGCTCGCGATCGCCTCGTCGTCGAGCAGCTCGTCGAGCAGTTGCGGGTGGCGGATCAGGTAGCCGCCGCCCCAGCGCGTCGCACCGAGCACCGACAGCACACGGTCGAGCGCGGCCGGATATTCGGTCAGCAGCGCGAGGTAGACGCCGCGCCGGCTGACCGTCTCGAGCAGGTCGAACAGGCGCACGATCGTGTCGTCGCGGCGCGCGGCGTCGATGGTCGGCGCGGCCTCGAGCGCCCGCTGCGCGACGCTGTCGAAGCGCTGCCGGCTCTTCTCCGCCAGGCCCGTGTAGCGCGACGACTGCCAGATCGCGCGCAGCCGGGTGAGCACGGCGGCCGGATCGGTAAAGCCGAGGCCGTCGAGACGGGCGACCAGCGCGTCGTCCTCGCCGTCGTCGGCCAGCGCGCCGCTCCAGATCCACGCGGCCGCCGAGTCGTCGCCGCTCGCGCTGGGCGCACCGCTCGCCTTGTCGGCAAAAATCTGGTCGAACTGCGCTTCGACGAACGTGCGGTGGCCGTCCAGTACCGCCATCAGCGCCGCATAGTCGGCAAAGCCCAGCGACGCGGCCAGCGCCGCGCGTTCGTCCGGCTCGACCGGCATCGCGTGCGTCTGCGCGTCGTTGCGGTACTGCAGCCGGTGCTCGAGCGTGCGCAGGAAGTTGTAGGCGTCGGTCAGGCCTGCGCGCACGTCCTCGCCGATCAGCCCGCGCGCCTGCGCATGACGCAGCACCGCGAGCGTCGGCCGCACGCGGAATTCCGCATCCTGGCCGCCACGGATCAGCTGGAACACCTGCGCGCTGAATTCGATTTCGCGGATCCCGCCGCGCCCGAGCTTGATGTCGTCGGCCTTGTCGGGCCGCATCGACGCGCGGCGCGCGGCTTCCTGCCGGATCTGCTGGTGCAGCGAGCGGATCGCGCCGATCACGCCGAAATCGAGATAGCGGCGGTACACGAACGGCTTGACGATCGATTCGAGCTGCGACTCCAGCCGCCGCGCCGCGTCGCTGTCGCCTTCCGACACGAGCCGCCCCTTGATCCAGGCATAGCGCTCCCACTCGCGCCCCTGCACGTAGAAATATTCCTCGAGCATGCCGAGGCTGCAGACGAGCGGACCCGAATCGCCGTTCGGGCGCAGCCGCATGTCGACGCGAAACACGTAGCCGTCGGCCGTGACCTCGGACAGCACGCCGATCAGGCGCCGGCCGAGCCGCGTGAAGTATTCCTGCGTGGACAGCGGCGCGCGCGCGCCGCCGGTCGTCTCGCCGTCGTCCTCGTAGACGAAGATCAGGTCGATGTCCGACGACACGTTCAGTTCGCGGCCGCCGAGCTTGCCCATCCCGACCACGCCGAGCACGACGCGCTGGCGATCTCCGACGCTACGGCAGCCAACCAGACCGTCCATCTCACCTTGCCGCTGCGCTCGGACGGAGTGGCCGAAGTCCGTTGGCCGGATACCCTCGGCAACGCGCGCTATGTGCTGCGCAG
>NZ_JAAGPM010000128.1:0-22177 GCF_017104865.1 Burkholderia sp. Ac-20349 | reverse complement strand
ACCTCGACGGCCTCGCGATGCTGAAGGAAATCCGCGCGGACGCGACGCTCACGCACCTGCCGGTGCTGATGGTCACGGCCGAGTCGAAGAAGGAGAACATCATCGCGGCGGCGCAGGCCGGCGCGAGACGGATGCCCGTGCGGGGACAATCGGGAACGACGGGGGCGGCCGCGCGATAGGCGAACGTCCGCACGAAGCCCGGCAGCGCGGGCGGGCTCGACCCGAGCGCCACGTTCGCCGCGAAGCCGGGGCAGTACACGCAGTGCGCCATGCCGGCATGGTCGAACGACGACGTATCGTGATCGCCGCCCGCCTGCGCGAGCACGACCTGGCGGGCGCCCGCTGCACTGCACAATTCGAGCGTGAGCTCGCCGGAGCCGCTCGATGCGAGACGCGCATAGCCGATGACGGGCGACAGTACGTTCAGTACCAGCGCCAGCCATACGAGGCCGATCCATCGCGTCGTCCGTTTCATCGCGGTCCAGGAAAAAGTGCGCGCAAGTATAACAAGCGACCCGATTGTTGCCGATTCCGTACGATGCAATAGTCGGCATCGCAGCGCGCGTCAGAGCGCATGTGCCGTTAATACAACAGAGACAAAATCTAACGATTCGCCACTGGCATAAATCCAAGCGCGAGGTTGATAATCATCGAACCTGCTGGAGAAATGACCATGGACGAAAGACCAACTCGCATGCCACCGCCCGAGCAAGTGATGAGCCCGGATCCGGAACCCGTCGGCGTGGAATTCCTCGCCGAATTGCCTGACCACGTGCGGGCATTCTTCGACGAGCAGCACAAGCTGTACTCGCCGAAGTGAACGCCCGTCCGGTTCTGTAACCGCCACGTGTCGATCATCGCTATCGTGCGGTTCATCACTGCGCATCGCGCGCAATTCGCCTCGCACCCGGGCCGCAACAGCCTGACGGTGCCGGATCAGCTCGCCTGCTGATTCTCCGGTCGCTGCGCTACGCCGCGCGACTGTCTTCGTCTATTCTTCTGGTTTTCCACGTCCGGCCCGCCCGGCTCTCCCGATCGTTCCGATGAAGCAAGCCATTCGTGCCAGCCTCGCTGTCGCCGCGCTCGGCGTCGCCCTCTTTTCGTCCCCGCGTATCGCCAATGCAGACGGCGACGACACCGCCCTCACCAACCTCGTTGCACTCGCGTCGCAGCGTCTCGCGCTCGCCGAACCGGTCGCTCGATGGAAATGGGCCAATCACAAGGCAATCGAGGACCGGCCGCGCGAAGCGGCGCTGCTCGCCTCGGTCGAGCAGCGCGCGGCACAAGCCGGCGTCGATCCCGCGTTCGCGCGGACGTTCTTCGAGGATCAGATCACCGCGAGCAAGGATGTGCAGAACGCGCTGTTCGCGACCTGGCGTGCGACGCGGCCGCCGGAAGGCACGCCGCCCGATCTCGCGACCAGCACGCGCCCTGCGCTCGACCGGCTGACGCAGAAAATGCTCGCAGGGCTCGCGCAGGTTGGACCGCTGCGCGATGCGCCTGATTGTCAGGCGCGGCTCGCGCGCAGCATCGCGAACTGGAAAACGCTCACGCGCTACGACTCCACGCAAACGCAGGCACTCGACACCGCGCTGTCGCACGTCTGCTCGGCCGGCGGCGCAAGCGCGATCGGTTGACGCAGCAGGCGCGGATCGCGCGGCCGCGCTTGATTTAACCTGCCTGCCCCGCCGGCGTGAGCACGGCGAGCGGAATCAGTTGCAGGCCGCGTGCGAGATGCGTCTGCAGCAGGCGGTGGGTGAAGGGTTCGAACGCACCATCCGTCCCGTCGGCCGCGAGCCGCGCGGCCGCGTCGAGCGATTCCGCCACGCCGAGATAGCGCCAGCCATCGATCACATGAAACAGGCGGCGCTCGCCGCTCGCCTCGAACGCGACGGCGCCTTCGAACGGCCAGGGTGCACCACCGGCGCGGGCGTCGGCCACCGGGCGCCGGTTGTACGACGGCCGCAGCCGTGCGATCCATTGCGCTTCGGCAAGCATTGCCCCCAGCTCGTTGCCGGTCTCGCGCCATTCGACCCGGCGCACCTGCTGCGCAAGCCGCATTTCCTTCGACGAACGGCGCTCGCCGGTCAGCAGTGCACGCAGCCGCTGCCGCACGCGTACGCTGCGTCCGACATACAGCGGCGCGTCCTCCTCCCCGAACAGCGCATACGCGCCACATCCGGCCGGCGCGGTATCGAGCCAGGCTTCGGTCAGGTCGCCGCCCAGACGGAAGTGGCGCGTCGTGCGCGCGATCTGGTCGCGCAGCCGCTCGAGCGGCACGATATCGTGCAACAGGCGCCAGAACTGCCACAGGAGATCGGCATCCGCCAGCGCCCGGTGGCGCGCAGCCGGCACGAGGCCGTGGCGTTCGATCAACGCGTCGAGCCCGTGCCGCGCTTCGCGCGGGAACAGCGCACGCGACAGCCGCACCGTACACAGCACGTCAGGATTGAACGCGAAGCCGGCGCGCTCGAATTCGGCCCGCAGGAAGCCGCGGTCGAAACTCGCGTTGTGCGCGACGAACAGCTTGCCGTCGAGCCGCTCGAACAACGCCGGCGCCAGCGACGCAAACGACGGCGCGTCGCGCACCATGTCGTCCGAAATGCCCGTCAGCTGCTGGATGAACGGCGGAATCGACTGGCCCGGATCGACGAGCGTCGTCCACGTCGACACGCCTAGCGGGCCGATTTCGACCACACCGATTTCGGTGATGCGGTGTTCGGCGGGCGAGCCGCCCGTGGTTTCAAGGTCGACGAAAACGAGCGGCTGTTCGCTGGCGGGATCGGACGGACGGGGGGAATCAGACATGAAAAGACTGGGAAACGATGCTTCCGTGAGTATGCACCGGCATCCCTGTTCGCGGCCAGCCCGAACCGAAATGTTCCGCCCCCGAAAAGCAAAAAGCCCCCGCAATGCGGGGGCCGGACGTGATCGGCAATGCGTGGCGCGTCAGACCGCCTGGATATTCGCTGCCTGCTTGCCTTTCGGCCCGACTTTCACGTCGAACGAAACACGCTGGTTTTCCTTCAACGTCTTGAAGCCGTCCATCTTGATTTCGGAAAAGTGCGCAAACAAATCTTCACCACCATTGTCCGACGTAATAAAGCCGAAACCTTTAGCATCGTTAAACCATTTCACGATACCGGTATCCATGTCTTCGTTCCCCACTCGATTAGATCAAAAAAGCTATTTTTATAGCCGTTTCCCGAAATCCCGAAACATTGCGCCAGCACCCGCACCAGCACGCCGCCCGAGGACGGAGTGCTGACTTTATAAATTGGACAATCCGGGTGCGTCAAGAAAATTTTTGACGAACGTTTTATCAAAAAAGCGCTAATACCATTGGAATCGGTACACCATCGCCTTTGATTAATTGATTCGCATCAAAAACCTGTCAACATTACCGGGACCGGAGCATCAATAATCTCGGCCGTGAAATTTCTACCGGGGACAAATCGGCTCGGTAAAATCCTCGGGTTTTTTCCGGGTTGCGGAAACGCGGGGACATTGCGATGCTCACTTAACGTCGGAAGGAAGGAGAAGGTCATGTGGCTGGACGGAATCAAGCGCTTCGCGAGCCGGATCGGACGCGTACGCCGCAAGTCCCGCGCCCTGGCCGAGTCTGCGCGCGAAGCGCCATGTGACACCGAATTCGATACGACCTGGCACGGCGATCACTGGCAAAACCTGCTCGCATCGCCACTCGATGCCCGTCACTACGTGATGGAAGACTGGACCTACACACCGCCCCCCAACGAAGCCAAGGAAGCCGCACCTGCGGCCAAGCGCAAGCGGCGCTCATACGCGCAATAGCACGCGGCGTGACGGGGCAAAAAAAAAGCGCGACTGGGAAGTCGCGCCGACAAAGGTTTGGAGATCTTTTCCGTCAACGAAAAAGTCTGCTTCGGAAAGCAGAGATCGCAGTATAGCGAGAGAACAACCTTTCATTATTCATGCTCCACACAAACCTCTATTGCCGATGTGTCAATAATCGCGCTATGACCGCCCTCGCCTGCTGCTGACTCCCTGTCGCGATCGCGCAACGCCCGTTCCGTAGTCCTAATCGCCATTTTTCTTCGCTGCAGTGCCGCAAACCCTTGATGGGCAATCGTTTGCGCTGCCTCGACAATCTTTGCGGATTCCAAAATATATTATTGCTTAAAGCGTGATCGTCCCCCGCTCCACGCACTCCGTACACTGCAGATGGCTTATTGATAAGCGCACCGCCGCTCTGCCGGACCGGCCGCAGCGTCAAGCAAAACATGCCAGTCCGCAGCAGGTTCGATCGACATCATCCTGTTTGGAGACAGATCCATGAAAAAAACCCTGATCGTCACCGCGTTGTCGGGTGTCTTCGTTACAGCAGCCCATGCTCAGAGCAGCGTGACGCTCTATGGCCTGATCGACGCAGGCATCACCTATACCAACAACCAGGGTGGTCACAGCTCATGGTCGGAACGCAGCGGCCAGATCAACGGCAGCCGCTGGGGCCTGCGCGGCACGGAAGATCTCGGTGGCGGCCTGAAAGCAATCTTCGTGTTGGAAAACGGCTTCAACATCGCCAACGGCACGCTCGGCCAGAATGGCCGCGAATTCGGCCGCCAGGCGTTCGTCGGCTTGTCTCATGACCAGTTTGGCGCCGTCACTCTCGGTCGCCAATACGACAGCGTCGTCGACTACATCGGGCCACTGTCGCTGACCGGTACGCAATTCGGCGGCACCCAGTTTGCCCACCCGTTCGATAACGACAACCTGAACAATTCGTTCCGGATCAATAACGCCGTCAAGTATACGAGCATCAATTACGGCGGCCTGAAGTTCGGCGCGTTGTACGGCTTCTCGAACAGCAACCAGTTCTCGAACAATCGCGCGTACAGCGCGGGCGTGTCGTACACCTACGCCGGCTTCAATATCGGCGCTGGCTACCTGCAGTTGAACAATGACATCACGGGCCTCACGTCGGCCGCGGTCACCAACAGCGGCGGCGCGGTAGCAGGCGACAACACGTTCGTCGGCAAGCGTCAGCGCGTGTTCGGCGGCGGCCTGAACTACACATACGGCCCGGCAACGGCCGGCTTCGTGTTCACGCAATCGCGTGTGAACCGGGCGCTCGGCATCTCCGCGGGTGCCTCGGGCGTGTCGAACGGCCTGGGTCTCGACGGCACGTTTGCCCGCTTCAACAACTACGAGGTGAACGCGCGCTACGCGCTCACGCCGGCCCTGTCGCTGGCCGGGTCGTACACATACACCGCCGGCTTCCTGGACGGGCGTCATCCGGGCTGGAATCAGTTCAACCTGCAGACCGACTATGCACTGTCCAAGCGGACCGACGTGTACGTGCAAGGCGTGTATCAGCGCGTCAGCACGGACGGCCTGGGCATCGGCGCCTATGTCAACGGCCTCGGTGGTGCTTCGTCGAGCAACAAGCAGATCGCGGTCACGGCCGGCCTGCGCCATCGCTTCTGAGCGACCGGCACATCCGCCGCACGCCGGATGACGAAGCGCCCCAGCGGGGCGCTTTTTCTTTTCCGGGCTGAGCCCGAGCGTCGCTCAGGCGTTGCCCGGCGCGGGGTAACGGACGTCGAGCACGTCGATCGGCTGCGGGCCGGCCGGCGTCATCAGCGTGACGGTATCGCCGATTTTCGCCTTGATCAGCGCACGCGCGACCGGCGAGATCCAGCTGACGCAGCCGTGATCGAGATCGACCTCGTCGATCCCGACGATCGTGATCGTGTGATCCTCGCCGTCCGGCGTCCCGTAATCGACCGTTGCGCCGAAAAACACCTGGTCGACGTTCTCCTGCCGGCTCGCATCGACGACTTCGGCAAGATCGAGCCGTTTCGTCAGGAAGCGGATGCGGCGATCGATCTCGCGGAGCCGCCGCTTGCCGTAGATGTAGTCGCCGTTCTCCGACCGGTCGCCGTTCGATGCGGCCCAGGACACGAGCCGCACGACCTCGGGACGCTCGACGTCGATCAGGTTCAGCAGTTCGTCCCTCAGCCGCTTGTGGCCGGCCGGCGTGATGTAGTTCTTCGCGCCCGCCGGAATCGCCGGCTGGGCCTGGTCGAGATCGTCGTCGTCGCCGTCCGACTCTTTGACAAACGCCTTGTTCATGATGCGGGTTCAACGTGGATGACTGATGCTCCAAGGGTACACGAAGGGCGCCCCGGCAAGGTCTTGCAGAACAATTCGCGAATAAGGCTTCCTTTTTTATACAACCCTGCTATAATTTCGCTTCTGCGTGCGGCTGTAGCTCAGTTGGATAGAGTACTTGGCTACGAACCAAGGGGTCGTGGGTTCGAATCCTGCCAGCCGCGCCACTTTTTTCGAGGGCCTTCTGATCCGAAGGCCCTTTCAGTTCGAAGCAGTAGAAGTTTTGTTTTGCGTGCGGCTGTAGCTCAGTTGGATAGAGTACTTGGCTACGAACCAAGGGGTCGTGGGTTCGAATCCTGCCAGCCGCGCCACCTTTTTGGGGGCCTTCCCATCGTAGAAGGTTCCGACAGTTGAAGTAGTACCGCTTTGCGTGCGGCTGTAGCTCAGTTGGATAGAGTACTTGGCTACGAACCAAGGGGTCGTGGGTTCGAATCCTGCCAGCCGCGCCACCTTAAAAGGGCTTTCCTCCGGGAAAGCCCTTTTTCTTTTCTGCCTCCCCTTCTCCCTCCATGAGCGGCACGACACCGCCGCACCCGATCGGCTTCTGAAAGATGCCATCAGTCAGGCTCGCGCCATCGCACCGCAGGCACCAATGAAAACGGCGGCCCATGGCCGCCGTCGCATCGTTCGTCACGCAAGAACGCGTCAGTAATCCTGCCGCTCGCGCTCGATGCGCATACCGCCGTCGTGACGCGCATGCGCGCCGTCGTCGGTCGAACGCTCGCGCATGATCCGCATCACGTCCGGATTGGTGCGCACGCGCCGCATCACGTTCGCGAGGTGCACGCGGTCGCTGACCTGGATCACGAAGCGCAGCACCGTCGATTCGTGGGTCAGATCCTCGTCCATCGCGATATGCACGATGTTCGCATCGGCCGACGTGATGTCCGCCGCCACGCGCGCAAAGATGCCCTTCGTGTTCTTCACGAGCGCCTTCACCGCGACGTCGAACAGGCGGCCCGGCTGCGGCGCCCATTCGACGTCGATCCAGCGGCCCGGATCGCGGCGATGAATCCGCTGCGCCACGCGGCAATCGGTCGTATGAATCGCCATCCCCAGGCCAATGCCGATGTAGCCCATGATCGCGTCGCCCGGAATCGGCCGGCAGCACGCGGACAACTGCACCGACATCCCTTCGGTGCCGGTAATCACGACCGGCGGCGCATGGTGCGCGGGATGGCGCTCGGACTTCGGCAGATCGTCGTCCGCATCACGGCCGCTCATCAGCACCTCGATGCGCTTGGCCATCACCGCGGCCACGCGACGGCCGAGGCCGATGTCCGCGAAGATTTCCTGACGGCTCTTGTTGCCCGTCCACTGCACGAGCTTCTCCCACACTTCCGGCGTGACGTCGGCGAGCGCGAGACCGTAGCCCTTCAAACTCTGGTCGACGAGACGCTCGCCGAGCTGCACCGACTCGTTCAGGCGCATCGTCTTCAGATAGTGACGGATCGCCGAACGCGCCTTGCCCGTGCGCACGAACCCGAGCCACGCGGGGTTCGGTTTCGAGTACGGCGCGGTGATCACCTCGACGATGTCGCCACTCTTCAGCTCGGTGCGCAGCGGCAGCAGCTCGTTGTTGATCTTCACGGCCACGCACTGGTTGCCGAGATCGCTGTGGATCGAATACGCGAAATCGAGTGCCGTCGCGCCGCGCGGCAGCGCCATGATCTTCGACTTCGGCGTGAACACGTAGACCGCATCCGGGAACAGGTCGATCTTCACGTGCTCGAGGAATTCGCTCGAATCGCCGGCTTCGCTCTGGATGTCGAGCAGCGACTTCAGCCACTGGTGCGCGCGCTTCTGCACGTCGCTGAGATCCGCGCTGCCGTTCTTGTACAGCCAGTGCGCGGCGACGCCCGCCTCGGCGATTTCGTGCATCTTGCGCGTGCGCACCTGGAACTCGATCGGCGCGCCGAACGGGCCGACCAGCGTGGTGTGCAGCGACTGGTAGCCGTTGATCTTCGGGATCGCGATGTAGTCCTTGAACTTGCCAGGGACGGGCTTGTACAGCGCGTGCAGCGCGCCGATGCATGTGTAGCAGTCGAGCGGGCTGTCGACGACGACGCGAAAACCGTACACGTCGAGCACCTGCGAGAACGACAGCTGCTTGTCGCGCATCTTGCGGTAGACGCTGTAGATGGTCTTCTCGCGGCCCGTGATCTCGGCGTCGATCTTCGCGTCGGCCATCGCGCGCTGCGCGGCCTCGAGGATCTTGCTGATCACTTCGCGACGATTGCCGCGCGCGGCCTTCACGGCCTTCTCGAGCGTCGCGTAGCGATGCGGGTTGAAGTTCGCGAAGCTCATGTCCTGCAGCTCGCGATACGTATTGTTCAACCCGAGGCGGTGCGCGATCGGCGCGTAGATGTCGAGCGTTTCCCGCGCGACGCGGCGGCGCTTTTCCATCGGCACCGCGCCGAGCGTGCGCATGTTGTGCAGGCGGTCGGCGAGCTTGACGAGAATGACGCGCACATCGCGTGCCATCGCGAGCAGCATCTTGCGGAAGTTTTCCGCCTGCGCTTCTTCGCGGCTGCGGAACTCCATCTTGTCGAGCTTCGACAGGCCGTCGACCAGTTCGGCGACCTTCGGGCCGAACCGTTCGGCCAGCTCGCTCTTGGTCACGCCCTGATCTTCCATCACGTCGTGCAGGAGCGCCGCCATGACGGCCTGTGCGTCGAGCTTCCAGCCGGCGCAGATTTCCGCGACGGCGACAGGATGGGTGATATAGGGTTCGCCGCTCTGGCGATATTGACCGAGGTGGGCTTCGTCGCTGAAGTGGAACGCCGCCTTGACCTCTTTGATTTCTTCCGGAGGAAGATACTCGGCAAGCGCGGCCGTCAGTTTCGCGATCGAAACGACGCCGTGCTTGCGAGGCTGCTCCGGTGTGGCGGTCGGCCCGAACAGATGCCGGAAGGACTGTTCGAGGACCGCGTCGATGTACTGGCGCGCAGGCGACTGGGCCGTGGCTTCGGTGGTCGAATCCGCGGAGGCGGACGATGGGGTGGTGCTCATATTCGCCTCCAGGTCGAGTCGTTGCGCGCGTGGATTACATGGCTGGAACGGGCCGGATGCGCGTTACACCGGCACCTTCTTCAGCATCTCGACGCCGACCTGGCCGGCAGCGATTTCGCGCAGCGCGACGACGGTCGGCTTGTCGCGGCTTTCGATCTTCGGCGTATGGCCTTGCGCGAGCTGCCGCGCGCGATAGGTGGCGGCGAGCGCCAGTTCGAAGCGGTTCGGGATTTGCTTCAGGCAGTCTTCGACGGTAATGCGAGCCATGTTGGTAATTCCTTCTGAATATAGTCCTTATTCTACCTTATGTCCCTCGTCCCCCGCGTCATTCCGCGTGGGGCAGATGGATGCCGAGCTCGATGAACAGCTCCGTGTGTCGCGCGTACTGCGAAGCAAAGCGCAGGCGCGTGGCGGCGACGATGCATTCGAGCTCGGCAAGCGCACGCTCGAAATTCTCGTTGATCACCACGTATTCCGCTTCCGACGCGTGTGCGATCTCGCTGCCGGCGGCAAGCAGGCGGCGCGTGATCACGTTCGGTTCGTCCTGGCCGCGCTTCTTCAGACGCTCTTCGAGCGCGTCGAGCGACGGCGGCAGGATGAAGATGCCGACCGCGTTGCGGAACTGCTTCTTCACCTGCAGCGCGCCCTGCCAGTCGATCTCGAGCAGCACGTCGTGGCCGTTCTTCATCTGCTCTTCGATCCAGACGCGCGACGTGCCGTAGTAGTTGCCGTGCACTTCCGCGCTCTCGAGGAATTCGTGCGTCGCGTGGCGCGTGCGGAAATCCTCGACCGTCGTGAAGTGATAGTGCCGGCCGTCCTGCTCGCCCGGGCGCGGCTTGCGCGTCGTGTACGAGATCGACAGGCAGATGTCGTTGTCCTTCGACAGCAGCGCATTCACGAGCGTCGACTTGCCGGCGCCCGACGGCGCGACGACCATGAACAGGTTGCCGGGATAGACGCCGCCGTGCAGCGAATGCGACGCGTGGGCGTCGCGATGAGATTCCGTCATGTTGCTTTACTCCAGGTTTTGCACTTGCTCGCGCATCTGCTCGATCAGCAGCTTGAGTGCCATCGATGCGTCGGCGAGTTCCTTCGCCGCCGCCTTCGAGCCGAGCGTGTTCGCTTCGCGATTCAGTTCCTGCATCATGAAGTCGAGGCGCTTGCCGACACGGCCGCCCTTCTCGATCACGTGACGCGTTTCGTTCAGGTGCGCGGTGAGCCGCGACAGCTCTTCCGCGATGTCGATCCGGATCCCGTACATCGTCACTTCCTGACGAATGCGCTCCGCGGCTTCCTCGCGCGTGACGATCGTCGAGCTGCCTTCAGGCGCCGCGATACCGAGCGCCTCCTGCAGCCGTTCGACGATCTTCTGCTGGTGCTTCGCGATCAGCTCCGGCACGAGCGGCGTGATGCGCGCGACGATCGCTTCCATCTCGGTGACGTTCGACAGCAGCATCGTCGCCAGTTGCGCGCCTTCGCGCGAACGCACGACGACCAGCTCGCCGATCGCTTCCTTGCCGCACGCGAGCACCGCCTCGCGGATCGCGTCCGCCGACACGCCGCTCTCGGCGATCACGCCGGGCCAGCGCAGGATCTCGCCCGCACGCAGGCGGCCGACGCCCGGGAACGTGTCGAGCACCGAACGCTCGAGCTCGGCGAGCTGGCCGAGCGCCGACTGGTTCAGCGCGCCCGCGCCGATGCTCTGCTCGCCGCGCTGCAGGTTGATGCGGATGTCGACCTTGCCGCGCGACAGCTTGTTCATCAGCATTTCGCGCAGCGCGGGTTCGCACGCGCGCACGTCGTCCGGCATCCGGAAATTGAGGTCGAGGAAGCGCGAGTTCACGGTGCGCAGTTCGACCGACACGCTGGTGCCGCCGTTGCCGGTGGCCGTCGCGAGTTCGCGCGTTGCGCTCGCGTAGCCCGTCATGCTGTAGATCATGGTTCGTCTCGCCGTCTGGGTGCCCTCGCGGGCGGGGATATGTCGAGGCGCCCGGCGCATCGGAAAGCGCGGGGCGGGAAGCGCGCATTATCCCATTTTTGCGGACCACCCCGCCGGGCAAGCCCGCCGTTCAGCGCTAAAATCGGGGTTTCCTCCCGTTCCGCGAATCCCACATGACGTCCTCCGTTTCCCGCCCGAGCGGCCGCCGCGCCGACGAACTGCGCAAGGTCGCCCTCACGCGCCACTACACGAAACATGCCGAAGGCTCGGTACTGGTCGAATTCGGCGACACCAAGGTGCTCTGCACCGCCAGCGTGTCCGAACGCGTGCCCGACTTCCTGCGCGACCGCGGGCAAGGCTGGCTGACCGCCGAGTACGGGATGCTGCCCCGCGCGACGCACACGCGCAGCGACCGCGAAGCCGCGCGCGGCAAGCAGACCGGCCGCACGCAGGAAATTCAGCGCCTGATCGGCCGCGCGCTGCGCGCGGTGTTCGACCTCGAGGCGCTCGGCCCCCGCACGATCCATATCGACTGCGACGTGATCCAGGCCGACGGCGGCACGCGCACGGCCAGCATCACCGGCGCGTTCGTCGCCGCTCACGACGCCGTGTCGAAACTGCTCGCGGCCGGCAAGCTCACGCGCTCGCCGATCACCGACCACGTCGCCGCGATCTCGGTCGGCGTGTACGAAGGCGCGCCCGTGCTCGACCTCGATTACGCGGAAGATTCGCAGTGCGACACCGACATGAACGTCGTGATGACGGGCGCCGGCGGCTTCGTCGAAGTCCAGGGCACGGCCGAAGGCGCGCCGTTCTCGCGCGCCGAGATGAACGCGTTGCTCGACCTCGCGCAAGGCGGGATCGCCGAGCTCGTGCAGCTCCAGAAAGACGTGCTGGGCGCCTGACATGCCGGACGATCACACCATCGCGCCGCTGTCGCGCATCGTTCTCGCGTCGAACAACGCCGGCAAGCTGCGCGAATTCACCGCGCTGTTCTCGACGGTCGGCATCGAGATCGTCCCGCAGGGCGACCTTGCGGTGCCCGAGGCGGAAGAACCGTTCGGCACCTTCATCGAGAATGCGCTGACGAAAGCGCGCCACGCATCGCGGCTCACCGGGCTACCGGCGATCGCCGACGATTCGGGCCTGTGCGTGCGCGTGCTGCGCGGTGCGCCGGGCGTCTATTCGGCCCGCTACGCGCAGCGCGCGGGCCGCGACAAGGGTGACGCAGCGAACAACGCGTATCTCGTCGAGCAGTTGCGTGGCGTCGACGACCGGCGCGCATACTACTGCTGCGTGCTCGCGCTCGTGCGCCATGCGGACGACCCCGAGCCGCTGTTCGCCGAAGGGCGCTGGGCGGGCGAGATCGTCGACACGCCGCGCGGCGAGCACGGATTCGGCTACGACCCGTATTTCTACCTGCCGTCGCTCGACGCGACGGCCGCCGAACTCGAGCCGGCCGTAAAGAACACGCACAGCCATCGCGCGCTGGCGCTGAAGGCGCTGCTGGCGCGGCTCGCGGAGGAAGCATGAGCATGCCCGATACCCGTTCGCCCACGGAGGCCGCATGAGCCAGGCCGCGGAAACCGGCGCGCGCGTCGTCGCGACCTTCACGTCGCCCGGCCAGGTGCGGCTCACGTCGTTGCCGCCGCTCGCGCTGTACGTGCATTTCCCGTGGTGCGTGCGCAAGTGCCCGTACTGCGATTTCAACTCGCACGAGTGGAAAGGCGAACGGTTTCCGGAAACCGAGTATCTCGATGCGTTGCGCGCCGATCTCGAGCAGGCGCTGCCGCTCGTGTGGGGCCGGCAGGTGCATACGGTGTTCATCGGCGGCGGCACGCCGAGCCTGCTGTCGGCAGCCGGCCTCGACCGGATGCTGTCCGACGTGCGCGCGCTGCTGCCGCTCGACGCCGATGCCGAGATCACGCTCGAGGCGAATCCGGGCACGTTCGAGGCCGCGAAGTTTGCGCAGTTCCGCGCGAGCGGCGCGAATCGCCTGTCGGTCGGCATCCAGAGCTTCAACGAAACGCACCTGAAGGCGCTCGGCCGGATTCACGACACCACGCAGGCACGCGCCGCGGTCGAGATCGCCGCGAAGAACTTCGACAACTTCAACCTCGACCTGATGTTCGCGCTGCCGAACCAGACGCTCGATGAATGCCGTACCGACATCGAGACTGCGCTGTCGTACGCGCCCCCGCATCTGTCGCTGTATCACCTGACGCTCGAGCCGAATACGCTGTTCGCGAAGTTCCCGCCGGTCGTGCCCGACGACGACGCATCGGCCGACATGCAGGAATGGATCCACGCGCGCACGGCCGAGGCCGGTTACGGGCGCTACGAAGTGTCCGCGTATGCGAAGCCGAATCATCAGTGCAAGCACAACCTGAACTACTGGCGCTTCGGCGACTATCTCGGGATCGGTGCGGGTGCGCACACGAAGCTGTCGTTCCCGAACCGGATCCTGCGGCAGGCACGCTACAAGCATCCGGCCACTTTCATCGAACAGGCGATGGCCGGCACGGCCGTGCAGGAAGAGCGCGAAGTCGGTGCGCGCGACCTGCCGTTCGAGTTCATGCTGAACACGTTGCGGCTCGTCGAGGGCTTCCCCGTGCACAGCTTCGCCGAACGCACGGGCCTGCCGATGAGCACGATCGAACCGGCACTGCAGGAAGCGGAACGGCGCGGGCTGATCGCGCGCGATTTCGCGCAGATCGCGCCGACGCCGCTCGGCCAGCGTTTCCTCAACGACCTGCAGGAATTGTTCCTGCGCGACGATTGAAGGAATGAACCTGGCGGCATTTCGGTTACAATGCCGCCTCGTGTGGAAGCGTGGCCGAGCGGTTTAAGGCACCGGTCTTGAAAACCGGCGACGGGAAACTGTCCGTGAGTTCGAATCTCACCGCTTCCGCCAGAGCTTCAAAGAAAACGGGCCGCTCGGCCCGTTTTTCATTTCCGACGGCGATCAGGCGCTCGCGGACATCCGCCTGCGCTGCTCACGGTGCATCGTCGACACGATTCGTGTACGTGGTCACGCGCAATCGACGGTGCCGTTCACGACTCGGCACTGCCGGGCTGGGCCAGCAGCACCGCGCCGCACGTCGTCGTGTGCCCTTCCAGCGCAACCGGCGCACCGAAATCCAGACTGTTCGCACAACCCTCCGCGATCTCGAAGACATGAGGTGCGCCAATCGGACAGGTCACCTTGCCGCCTTTGCGCGCGCTCGGAATCGCCTCGCGCCCCCATGTCGAAGAAGGGCTGCCGGAAATCACCCGCCCGCCAAGACTGGTCGCGTCGCCCACCACGATCTGCGCCTTCCTGCCTGCTGTGCTCGCATCACCTGCATCACCTCGTCACGCATGGGCGGACACGTCACTTCAACGCCTGGATGGGCGGATCCTGGTAGGCCGTGTCGATCGTATAGCCCTGCCCCTTCAGGGCGGCCTCGGTAGCGATGCGCTTCGCGTGGTACTTCTGCAGTTCCGCGGGCAACAGCGTCTTCCAGTGGCGAATTTTTTCGGCGTTCCCGGGGAAATACCCCAGCCCGTAGAACGCATACTCGTTCCTGATGCGAGCCGTCAGAAGATAGGTCGTCTTCCCGACAAAGCCGCCCATGTTCTTCTCCGACAGCGAAATCTCCAGATAGGCGCCATCTGCATAAAACACCCATCTCGGCATTTCCTTCACGGCGGCCTTCCACTCGTCGATCGTCGGTGTGTAACCGGAATCGAGGGAATAAATCGAATACGTCTTCATGTAGTCCCACGCCTGCTTGCCGGTCAGGCGCGGATTGCTGACGTCGATGTACCGGACCCAGCCGTTCGCGCGCAGATCCTGAAACAGTTTCGTCATGCGCGCCAATGCGGCCTCATGCGTGTCGGCCTGCTCGGGGCTGACGCCAAAATTGATATTCCATGTGTAGATGCCGCCCGGCACATCCTTGTCCGCTGAACCCACCGCGGACAGCACGTTGTCCAGCACGAAGCCATGCGTCCCCTGCATGAACTTCACCGTGCCGGGATTGCCGCGCATCCAGTCATGCTGATAAAAGCTTGTACCTGACGGATGATTGTCGACGGACGCGCCCGGACCGTTGAGATCGGAGTCCTTGGGATCGCCGAGCCGGATAACGGTAAGTGATGAATTCATGCCGTTGCGGTTGTCGAGGGTTGAGCGGGCATTCCCGTCGTGCGATGCGAGTACGACGCCAAGCAGGAGCGCCCCGAGGATCAGTACAAGGAAATGAGTCTTTTTCATCAGGTATCGGGTCTGTCGCCCCAGCTTTTGATCGTTCCGAGATAATCGAGCATGACTGGCTTCCTGGGCCCCTGCATCAACCCGTTGTAGTTCGTTGCTGCCGTCTGGATCCAGTCCATGCGCTTCTGATAGTCCGCCAGAACCAGGCGGTCCGGCGCATCCGACCTGAATTCGATGCTGTCCGTCTTGTCATCGGACGTGAGCACGAGTTGAAGGCTGGGAACCAGCGCGCGAATGACCGGTGCCAGCGCAATCTCGGAACCGTCCGACAGGCCGTGCTGCATCGACTGGACCGAGTTGTCGATCGCCGTATCGTCCGAAGACGCCAGTGCGCCGCGCTGCACACCAAGCCATCGCTTGAACTTCTTGTTTGCGTAGATCAGCCCCCTTGAAGCGCCCGCACGATATCCTGCGCACTCGTTCCAATCCCTTTATTGCTTCTTTTGCCGTCGTTTTTTCACCAGTTGGTGGCTGGCGCTCTCAGGCCGCGATTCTATCGTCAACTCGTCGACCACTCTCGTGGCCGTGCCCTCACTTCCGGACGCGCCTCGCCGGATGCCGTTACAATCCGGCGCTCCGATTCGCGAAACGGGAAACCCACGTCATGAAGCCCTTCATCGTCTCGTCGCTCGCCGCGCTGCTGGTTGCCGTCAGCACGCAGGCGACGGCCGACACCGCCTCCGGCAGCGACGCGCAAGCGTCGTGCGCGATCGCCTACGTGACCGGCGTCGGCGGCTCACCGCGCGGCCTGAGCGAATACCTCGCGAGCCCGTCGCCGTACAACTACCTGAAAGACAACGACCTCCAGTGCAAGGTGGGCGACGACGGACGCACGTCGAACTGCACCGGCGTGACGTACCTCCGGAACGAACAGGTCAGCGTGTACGACGATTCCGATCCGGCGACGCTGACCGTCGTGGCACGCGTGGAACTCGACCACGGCCAGAAATATCCGGTGATCATCGTCGTGCAGCGCAAGGACGCCCGCTGCAAACAATGATGCAGCGCCGCACGCGCCGCCGTCCGTCGAAACGGCACGTGCGTTCGCGCCGGGCCTCGCGCGCCCACTGAGCCGCGGGCACGGGCAGTCGCCCGTCGTCACGTGGCACCGCGCCGGCAGCCTCCCGGCCGGCCGCTCGATCACCTAGAATTCGATCAACACGGCGACACGACCGCCGCCGCGTACTCGATACCGCGCGCGCCACCCCTGCGTGCGGTACACGGAGATCGCCATGACCGAACTGTCGATACCGACGGAACCCGTCGATTACGAAGGCTTCGAGATCCATGTCGTGCCGGCCGCCGTGCCCGGCAGCGACACGCGCTACACCTACACCGGCTACGTATGCCATCCGGGCGCGAATCCTGCATTGCCCGGCCACGCGGTGCCGTTCCACGCGGACGGCGAGGAAAGCTTCGCGAGCCTCGACGAAGCCGTCCACGAAGCCGTGCACATCGGCAAGAGCATCATCGACGGCACGCACCCCGACCTGTCGATCCTGTCACTCGTCACGCACGGATTCTGAAGCGGACGGCACGCGTTGCTGAAGATTGCGCGGGCGTCGGCAGCGGTGCTGCCTGCGGCGATCGCTGCGCCCCGCCGGATCATCGCGCAATGCGTGCGTGCCCCTCGCGCGCCGTGCTTTCTTTCAACCTTGCAACACGCACGCCGGGATGTGCACGTGCGGCAGCCACGCGAGCGTGCTGTCACATGTCAGGTCACATCGCGATGCACGGGCGCCCGCTCGCTCGTCATCAGCGATCGCATCATCCGGCATCGCCCGTTATGCGTTTCTCCCGATATCGGCTCGCGTCCGTGCGCCTATCATTTTTTTATAGTCACTTCTGGCTAGCCCCCCATGCGCCCCCTTCCCCGTCCGCGCGTCGACCGGCTGCGTGCAGTTGCGCTGGCCGTCGTCGCGATGCTCGCGGCGTGCACGATCACGCCGCCTCCGTCGCTGCACTCCATCCTGACGATTCCATCGATCACCCGCAGCGGCAGCCTCGACCAGTACCGCGTCGAAGTCGCGCAGCGTGTCGCCGAACGCAATCCGTCCGGCATGCTGCGCGGCACGCCGCAGGCGATGCTCCGCTCGCTCGTCGTCGTGGCCTTCACCGTCGATGGCAGCGGCCGGCTCGTCAACGCGTCCGTCTATCGCAGCAACGGCGACAGCGAAGCGGAAGCGCTCGCACTCGCGTCGCTGCGCCGCGCGGCACCGCTGCCACCGCCACCGTCGCGGCTGCTCGACGGCAACGGCCGGCTCGAATTGATGGAAGGCTGGCTCTTCAACGACGACGGCCACTTCCAGTTGCAAAGCACCGCGTCGGCGCAGGCGCAATCGATCGACTGATCGGCCGCCGCCCCGCGATTGCCGGTGCGCGGCGGCGCTGGCTATAATTTTCCGCAATCGCGCGGCCATCACGCCGTGCGCGCGTTCGCGCGCCCCACCCGGCATGCGAGCCGACCACGCCGGCACCGGGCGGCGGCGACATACCCGTCTCCATCGTCGACCGGCGGGTGACGTCCGCGCCACGGCGCGCGTCCACGCCGCCACCGCATCATCCGCTCGGCTGCCGCCGGCAGGCGTCCGCCTGCCCGACCGCACGCTCAGCCGACCGCCCCAACGACAAAACGGAGACATCCATGTCCGCATCCCCCCCGACCGTTGCACACGCAACCGGTTCGGCCGGCGCCGTCAGCCACCGGCGCATCGTGTTCGCGAGCTTCATCGGCACCGCGATCGAGTTCTACGATTTCTACGTGTACGCGACGGCCGCCGCGCTCGTCATCGGCCCCGTCTTCTTCCCGCACGGCTCCGCGACCGCACAGGCGCTGTCCGCGTTCGTCACGTTCGGCATCGCGTTCATCGCACGCCCGATCGGCTCGTTCCTGTTCGGGCACTTCGGCGACCGCATCGGCCGCAAGTCGACGCTCGTCGCGTCGCTGCTCGTGATGGGCGTGTCGACCACCGCCATCGGCTTCGTGCCGGGCTACGACTCAATCGGCGCGCTCGCGCCGGTGCTGCTGTGCGTGCTGCGCTTCGGCCAGGGGATCGGCCTCGGCGGCGAATGGGGCGGCGCCGCGCTGCTCGCGACCGAGCACGCGCCGCAGGGCAAGCGCGGCTGGTTCGGGATGTTCCCGCAGCTCGGGCCCTCGGTCGGCTTCCTGATGTCGAACGGCCTGTTCTTCGCGCTCGCGCTGTCGCTGTCGGACGAGCAGTTCCGCAGCTGGGGCTGGCGCATCCCATTCCTGGTCAGCGCGGTGCTCGTCGCGCTCGGCCTGTACGTGCGGCTCAAGATCACCGAAACGCCCGCGTTCCAGGCCGCGCTCGATCGCAACGAGCGCGTGCGCGTGCCGGTCGCGACACTGATCACGCAACACTGGCAGCCGACGCTGCTCGGCGCGCTCGCGATGGTCGTCTGCTACACGCTGTTCTACATCTCGACGGTGTTCTCGCTGTCGTACGGCGTGTCGGCGCTGCATATTCCGCGCCAGAGCTTCCTCGGCCTGCTGTGCTTCGCGGTCGTGTTCATGGGGCTCGCGACACCGCTGTCCGCATGGGCGTCCGACCGCTTCGGCCGCAAGCCGGTGCTCGTCGTGGGCGCGATCGCCGCGCTGCTGTCGGGTTTCGCGATGGAGCCGCTGCTCGGCAGCGGCTCGATGCCGCTCGTCGCGCTGTTCCTGACGATCGAGCTGTTCCTGATGGGCGTGACGTTCGCGCCGATGGGTGCGCTGCTGCCGGAACTGTTCCCGACCAACGTCCGCTATACGGGCGCGGGCGTCGCGTACAACCTCGGCGGGATTCTCGGCGCGTCGATCGCGCCGTACATCGCGCAACTGCTGGCGGCGCGCGGCGGGCTGTCGTGGGTCGGCGGCTATGTATCGGTTGCGGCGGCAATCAGCCTGATCGGCGTGCTGCTGATGCGCGAAACGCGCGACGCATCGCTCGTCTGAGACTCCGGGGCGACCCGGGTTGTGCGGCGACCGGCGCTGCCTATACTCGATCCTGGGTGCGCCGCTGCGCGCCCCCGGGATCCCGCCCCGAAGGAGCCGCCGCCATGAACATTCGCCTCGGTAATGCCGATCTCGTCCTGATCCTCGCGCTCGCGCTGGGTGGCGCGCTGCTGCTCGCGCTGCGCTTCCGGCCGAAGACGTGGCGCGGCCTCGTGTTCGAGGCACTGCTCGCGAATCTGGCGGCCATCGCCGCCGTGCTCACCATCGAAGCGATCCTGGCGTAAGCCCGCCGGCAACCGTCAGGCGGCGGCGTGCACCGGCAACACGTCGCAGACCGGCGCCACGGCATCGATGGCAGCGAGTGCATCGGCCAGGCTCGGCGGCGCGCCGGCGGCGCCGATCGACAGCGAATGCGGCGCGCCGCCGATACCGAAGTGGTCACGCGACGTGGCCACGAACATCATCACCGTCGGGCGCTGCAGCGCGTGCGCCAGGTGCACCAGCCCCGTGTCGACCCCGACGACCAGCGCAGCCCGGCTGATCGCCGCGGCGAGTTCGCCCAGCGACATGGCCGGCAGCACGACCGCACCAGGCGCGCGCGCGGCGATGTCCTGCGCATCGCCATGCTCGGCGGGCGAGCCCCACGGCAGCAGCACGCGCAAGCCACGCGCCATCATTCGGGTCGCGAGTTCGGCCCAATGATCGGCCGGCCATTTCTTGTCGGCATTCGACGTGGCGTGGAACAACAGCACGAACGGCGCGCCTTCGGCAACGATCGGCGGCAACGATACGTCTGGCGCAACGATCCCGTACGACGCAATGCCTTCGGGCGTGTAGCCAAGCGCCTCGCCCGCGCTGACACGCATGCCGTGCCACGCGTCGCAGGCCGGCTTCGGGCCGAAGCGATGCGAATACGCAAAGCGGGCACCTGTTTCGCCGAGATCCGGCGTACGGTAACCGACTCGACGCCGGGCACGTGCCAGCGCCGCAATGATCGCGCTCTTGTAGACGCCGTGCAGGTCGATCACCGCATCGTAGCGATGCCGGCGCAACGCGCCGATCGACGCCGAGATCGCCTTCAGGTCGCCGGTATTTCTCATCTTCTTGAAACGGCGCAGCGGCGCGCACAGCACGGCGCTGACGCCCGGATGCCAGCGCACGATCTCGGCACACGACTCGTCCACCGCCCAGTCGACCTCGACGCCCGGAAAGGCACGGTGGAGATCCGCAACGACGGGTAGCGTCTGGATGACATCGCCGAGCGACGTCACTTTCACGATCAGAATGCGTTTCACGTTTGCGGGGGAGTACATGGAGCGGTGCATTTCGGCATGCTAATAAGATCGGGGACGCTTTAGAATTACCGCTGAATTACATTTGTAACAAAGCGTTTGGATATGTCGAGAATTGTAGAGCTTATTGTCGCCCGGGTTCTTTTTTTATAATCGTGTCTTTGCCTTCCGGCCCGCGCCAATGCCACGCCCTGCCCTTCCCGCCCTGTTTCCCGCCCTCACCCGACGCTCGGTGAGAATCTGGCGCCAGTACGGCGTTTTCTGGCTCGGCGCGATCGTCGTCGGTCTCGCGGCCGTGCTTTACGCGCGCCTGATCGACTGGGGCTACGAGAGCTTCCGCACGATGCGCGATCACGCCGCGTGGCTGCCGCTGCTGCTGACGCCGGCCATCGCGGCGCTGTCGGTATGGATCACGCGCCGCTTCTTCCGCGGCGCCGAGGGCAGCGGCATCCCGCAGGTGATTGCGACGCTGCACGCGCGCCCGAGCGCGTTCGGCTCCCGGCTGCTGACGCTGCGCATCCTGTTCGGCAAGGTGCTGGTCTCGTTCCTCGGCATCCTGGGCGGCTTCACGATCGGCCGCGAAGGGCCGACCGTGCAGGTCGGCGCGGCGCTGATGTTCAACCTGCGGCGCTTCTATCCGCGCTCGAACGCGCAGATCGAACGCCAGCTGGTACTGGCCGGCGCGGCGGCCGGGCTGTCGGCCGCGTTCAATACGCCGCTCGCCGGGATCGTGTTCGCGATCGAGGAACTGACGCGCAGCTTCTCCGCGCGCGCCAGCGGCGTGCTGATCACCGCGATCATCCTCGCCGGCGTCGTCGCACTCGGCCTGAACGGCAACTACACGTATTTCGGCACGATCGATGCCGGCCCCCATTTCCCGAAACTGCTGGCGCTCGCCGTGCTGGTCACTGCGATCGTGACCGGGATCGCAGGCGGCCTGTTCTGCTGGCTGCTGCTCAACACGGGACGCTGGCTGCCCGCGCAGCTGCTGGGCCTGTATCGCGAGCGGCCGATCGCGTTCGCCGCGCTGTGCGGCTTCGCGATCGCCGTCGTCGGCCTCGTATCGGGCGGCACGACCTTCGGCAGCGGCTATGCAGAAGCGCGCGGCCTGCTCGACGGCAGCCAGCATCTGTCGGTGTTCTACCCGTTACTGAAGATGATATCGATGGTCGCGTCGTACCTGCCGGGCATCCCGGGCGGGATCTTCGCGCCGTCGCTGTCGATCGGCGCCGGGTTCGGCAACCTGCTGCACGTCGTGTTCAGCAACATGAGCCTGCCGATGCTGATCGCGCTCGCGATGGTCGGCTACATGGCGGCCGTCACGCAGTCGCCGATCACGTCGTTCGTGATCGTGATGGAGATGATCAACGGTCATGCACTCGTGATTTCGCTGATGGCCACTGCGTTGGTGTCGAGCCGCGTATCGCGCTTTTTCGCGCCGCCGCTCTACGAAACGCTCGCCCAGCGCTATCTCGCGCCGCCCGTCGCGGCCGCGGAACCGGCCGCGGCAGCCGCTGCCACCGCGGCGAGCGCGACGGTGGCAACCGGCGTCACCGAGCCGCAGGACG
>NZ_JAAGPM010000127.1:0-22515 GCF_017104865.1 Burkholderia sp. Ac-20349 | reverse complement strand
CGGTGCCCGGCTACGCGGCGTGCGTCGCGTGGACGCGTGCGTGAGCCGGGATCCGCGCGCGGCGCTCATTCGAGCGGCGCGTCGTTCGGCGCCGCGTAGCGCGCCTTGATCACGTCGCTCATCGCGAAATCGAACGACAACCCCTTCGGCGGCACCGGCTTCATGAACCACTTGTCGTAGAGCGCGTCGATCTCGCCGCGCTTCATCAACTGCACGAGCACGCCGTCGACGAGCGCCTTGAACTGCGGATCGTCCTTGCGCAGCATGAACCCGTAGGCTTCCGACGATTGCGGCGTGCCGACGATCTGCCAGTCGGCCGGCTTCGCGGCGAGCTGGCGCACGCCCGCGAGCAGCACGTCGTCCATCATGTACGCGGCCGCGCGGCCCGATTCGAGCGTGAGGCGTCCTTCGCCGTAATCCTTCGCGCTGATGATCTGCATGTTCATCTTCTTTTCCTCGTTCATCTTGCGCAGCAGGCGTTCGGACGTCGTGCCCTGGTTCGTCACGACCGTCTTGCCGGCGAGGTCTGGGAAGTCGCGGATGCCCGAGGTCGTGCGCGTGAGCAGGCGCGTCGTCGCGACGAAGAAGGTGGTCGAGAACGCGACCTGCGCGTGACGCGCGGCGAGGTTCGTGGTGACGCCGCATTCGAGGTCGACGGTGCCGTTCTGCACGAGCGGGATGCGGTTCTGCGACGTGACGGGGATGAAGCGCACCTGCAGGCCGGGCTTGCCGGTGCGCGCCTTCACGGCGGCGATCACGCGGTCGCACAGGTCCTGCGAGAAGCCGATCACCTTGCCGTTCGCATCGACGTAGGAGAACGGCACCGACGTTTCGCGATGGCCGATCGAGATCAGGTTGCTCTGGCTGATCTTCTCGAGCGTGCGCGGCAGCGGCTCCGCGGCGAGCGACGCGCCGCATGCGAGTGCGCACGCGGCGAACAGCAGGGGGCGGCCGAACCGGGCGGTGAATCGTGACGGGAAGGACATGGCGGTCTCCGTGGCGAATGGTGATCCGTATGTTGCCAAAAACAAAATAATTGCAACAACTGTTAAGCGCCGGATCACACGGGCCGATCCGGCGGGCCGTACCGGGCATCAGGGAAACTCCCAAGTCGAAATCGGTGAAATACGGGTTGTCTAGACAAGTTGGCGTGGCTACACTTCAATCCATTCCGAACTTGTCTAGACAGGATTGCTCACATGATTACGTTGACCCCCGGCCACCTGACCCTCCCGCAACTGCGCCAGATCGCACGCGAATCGGTGCAGCTCACGCTCGACCCGGCGAGCTTCGCGAAGATCGACGCCGGCGCGAAGGCCGTCGCCGACATCGCCGCGAAGGGCGAGCCGGCCTACGGCATCAACACGGGCTTCGGCCGCCTGGCCAGCACGCACATCCCGCGCGACCAGCTCGAACTGCTGCAGAAGAACCTCGTGCTGTCGCATGCGGTCGGCGTGGGCGAGCCGATGGCGCGCTCGTCGGTGCGCCTGCTGATGGCGCTGAAGCTGTCGAGCCTCGGCCGCGGCCACTCGGGCATCCGTCGCGAAGTGATGGACGCGCTGATCAAGCTGTACAACGCGGACGTGCTGCCGCTGATCCCGGTGAAGGGCTCGGTCGGCGCATCGGGCGACCTCGCGCCGCTCGCGCACATGTCGGCCGTGCTGCTGGGCGTAGGCGAAGTGTTCATCCGCGGCGAGCGTGCAAGCGCGATCGACGGTCTGCGCGTCGCGGGCCTCGCGCCGCTGACGCTGCAGGCGAAGGAAGGCCTCGCGCTGCTGAACGGCACGCAGGCATCGACCGCGCTGGCGCTCGACAACATGTTCGCGATCGAAGACCTGTACCGCACCGCGCTCGTCGCGGGCGCGCTGTCGGTCGACGCGGCTGCCGGTTCGGTGAAGCCGTTCGACGCACGCATTCATGAACTGCGCGGCCATCAAGGCCAGATCGACGCAGCGGCGTCGTATCGCGACCTGCTCGAAGGCTCGCCGATCAACCAGTCGCACCGCGATTGCGACAAGGTGCAGGATCCGTACAGCCTGCGCTGCCAGCCGCAGGTGATGGGCGCGTGTCTGGACCAGATGCGCCATGCAGCCGACGTGCTGCTGGTCGAAGCGAACGCCGTGTCGGACAACCCGCTGATTTTCCCGGATACCGGCGAAGTGCTGTCGGGCGGCAACTTCCACGCCGAGCCCGTCGCGTTCGCTGCCGACAACCTCGCGCTGGCCGCATCGGAAATCGGCGCACTGGCCGAACGCCGCATCGCACTGCTGATCGACGCGACGCTGTCGGGCCTGCCCCCGTTCCTCGTGAGGGACGGCGGCGTGAACTCGGGCTTCATGATCGCGCACGTGACGGCTGCCGCGCTCGCATCGGAAAACAAGACGCTCGCGCACCCGGCATCGGTCGACTCGCTGCCGACTTCGGCTAACCAGGAAGACCACGTGTCGATGGCGACGTTCGCCGCGCGCAAGCTCGCCGACATCGCGGACAACACGAAGCACATCCTCGCCATCGAACTGCTGGCTGCCGCGCAAGGCGTCGACCTGCGCGCGCCGTACCACACGAGCCCGAAGCTGGCGCCCGTGATGGAAACGATCCGCGGCAAGGTCGCGCACTACGAACTCGACCACTACTTCGCACCGGACATCGCCGTGATCGCGAAGCTGGTCGGCGAGCGTGCGTTCGCGAAGGTTGCGCCGTTCTCGTTCGCATCGGAACAGTAAGCCCATGAGCGCGCCGGTCTACCAGGAGATCAAGGACTTCATCCTGGCCCGCATCCACGCAGGCGAGTGGGAGGAGGGCGACCAGGTGCCGTCCGAGAACGAGCTGGCGCGCGAATTCAAGGTGGCGCGCATGACCGTCAACCGCGCGTTGCGCGAGTTGACGGCCGAGCAGGTGCTCACGCGCATGAAGGGCGCGGGCACCTACGTCGCGCGGCCGAAGTACGAATCGACGCTGGTGGCGATTCGCAGCATCTCGGAAGAAGTCGGCGCACGCGGGCATGCGTATCACGCCAGCGTGCTCGGCCTCGACACGATCCGCGCCGACGAGGCGATCGCCGACGAGATGCAGGTGGCCGTGCGCACGAAGCTGTTTCATTCGCAGGTGCTGCACTTCGAGAATGACGAGCCCGTGCAGCTCGAAGAACGATGGGTGAATCCGGCGGTCGCGCCGGATTACGCCGAGCAGGATTTCACGAACACGACGCCGAACCTGTACCTGATGCGCGCGGCTCCGCTGCAGCGCGTCGAGTACCGGATCGAAGCGGCGGCCCCGGCGCCGGAGCGGCGCGAGCAGCTGCGGATGGACGACGTCGAGCCGTGTCTGGTTTTACATCGACGCACCTGGTCGCAGGGCGTCGTCGCCTCGGTGGCGAATCTGTGGCATCCCGGCAGCCGATACCGCTTCACCGGGCATTTCTGATTCCTATTTGATAGTCATTTTCCTTCGGGAGCAGTCGTCATGAACCATCCGAAACACATCGATCCCCGTCTCGATCCGACGCGCACGATCCGCGCGCCGCGCGGCAACGAGAAAGTCTGCAAGACCTGGCTGGCCGAAGCGGCCTACCGGATGATCCAGAACAACCTCGACCCGGAAGTCGCCGAGCATCCGCATGCGCTCGTCGTGTACGGCGGCATCGGCCGCGCGGCGCGCAACTGGGAATGCTACGACCAGATCCTCGCATCGCTGAAGGATCTCGAAGAGAACGAGACGCTGCTGATCCAGTCGGGCAAGCCGGTCGGTGTGTTCCGCACGCACAAGGATGCGCCGCGCGTGTTGCTCGCGAACTCGAACCTCGTGCCGCACTGGGCAAACTGGGATCACTTCCACGAGCTCGACCGCAAGGGCCTGATGATGTACGGCCAGATGACGGCCGGCAGCTGGATCTACATCGGCAGCCAGGGCATCGTTCAGGGTACCTATGAAACGTTCTTCTCGGTCGCGAACCAGCACTTCAACGGCGATCCGTCGGGCCGCTGGATCCTGACGGGCGGCCTGGGCGGCATGGGTGGCGCGCAGCCGCTGGCCGCGACGATGGCCGGCTTCTCGATGATCGCGGTCGAATGCGACGAGACGCGCATCGACTTCCGCCTGAAGACGCGTTACGTCGACAAGAAGGCGACGACGCTCGACGAAGCGCTCGGCATGATCGAGGAAGCGAAGCGCGACGGCAAGCCGGTGTCGATCGGCCTGCTCGGCAACGCGGCCGACGTGTTCGCCGAACTCGTCACGCGCGGCATCACGCCGGATTGCGTGACCGACCAGACGAGCGCACACGACCCGATCAACGGCTACCTGCCGCAAGGCTGGACCGTCGCGCAATGGCGCGAAGCGCAGAAGGTCGATCCGCAGAGCATCGTGAAGGTCGCGAAGCAGTCGATGGCCGTCCAGGTGCGCGCGATGCTGGCGCTGCAGGAACGCGGCGCGGCGACGCTCGACTACGGCAACAACATCCGCCAGATGGCACTGGAAATGGGCGTCGAGAACGCATTCGACTTCCCGGGCTTCGTGCCGGCGTATATCCGCCCGCTGTTCTGCGAAGGCAAGGGCCCGTTCCGTTGGGTCGCGCTGTCGGGCGATCCGGAAGACATCTACAAGACCGACCAGAAGGTGAAGGAGCTGATCCCCGACGATCCGCATCTGCACAACTGGCTCGACATGGCGCGTGAGCGCATCGCGTTCCAGGGCCTGCCGGCACGTATTTGCTGGGTTGGCGTGAAGGATCGCTATCGCCTCGGCCAGGCGTTCAACGAGATGGTCAAGAACGGCGAACTGAAGGCCCCGATCGTGATCGGCCGCGACCACCTCGACACCGGTTCGGTCGCCAGCCCGAACCGCGAGACGGAATCGATGAAGGACGGTTCGGACGCAGTCAGCGACTGGCCGCTCCTGAACGCACTGCTGAACACCGCAGGCGGCGCATCGTGGGTGTCGCTGCACCATGGCGGCGGCGTCGGCATGGGCTTCTCGCAGCACTCGGGCGTCGTGATCGTCGCCGACGGTACCGCCGAAGCGCATGAGCGTCTCGGCCGCGTGCTGCTGAACGATCCGGCGACGGGCGTGATGCGCCATGCGGATGCCGGCTACGAACTCGCGCAGCAGACGGCCCGCGAAGCCGGCCTGAAGCTGCCGATGCTCGGCCGCTGAGCATGACGGCGCTCCACCAGGCGCCGGTGAACGCGACGATGATCCGCGCAGCGGATCTCGTCGCGTCGCCATGGAAGAACGGCGGTGGCGTGACGCGCGAAATCGGCGCGTTCCCGCCGGGCGCTGCGCTCGACGCGTTCGCGTGGCGCGTGAGCGTCGCGGACGTCGGCACGGCCGGGCCGTTCTCGCGTTTCGACGGAATCGACCGCACGCTCGTGCTGCTGTCCGGCGCGGGCATGACGCTCGCCGAGGAAGGCGGCGCACGCCACGTGCTCGATGTACCGCTGGCCCGCGCGGATTTTGCGGGCGAGGCGGCGATCGACGCGACGCTGCACGACGGCGCGACGCGCGACTTCAACCTGATGACGCGCCGTTCGGCTGCGCGCGGGGCGCTCGACGTATGGCGCGCAGGCGCGCACCGCATCGAGCATGCCGATACCGTGCTGCTGTATTGCGCGGCCGGCGAGGTTGCCGTTGAAATCGACGGCGCACGCTACACACTGGAAGAAATGGACACGCTGCGGCTCGACGGGCCGCGGCGTGCGTTTGACGTCGTCGTGAGCGGTAGCGGCGCGTTGCTCGCCGTGTCGCTCGCCATCGGCGAACGAGACTGAACGCATGAAATCGACTGTCTGGCATCACCTGAGGCTGTGTCCGCACGGCCATCCTGACGAGACGATCGACGACGCGGCGATCGCCGTCGACGAAACCGGCACGATCGTCTGGCTCGGCGCGATGTCCGCGCTGCCGCACGGTTATGCCCACTGGCAACGCGAGGATCTGCACGGCGCGTGGGTGACGCCGGGCCTCGTCGACTGCCATACGCACCTCGTGTACGGCGGCACGCGTGCCGACGAATTCGCGCAGCGTCTCGCGGGCGTCAGCTACGAGGAAATCGCGCGGCAGGGCGGCGGGATCGTGTCGACGGTGCGCGCGACCCGCGCGGCCGACGAGACGACGCTGTTCGTGCAGGCCGCCGCACGCCTGCAGCCGCTGCTCGCCGAAGGCGTGACCGCGATCGAGATCAAGTCGGGCTACGGGCTCGACCTCGCGAGCGAACGCAAGATGTTGCGCGTCGCGCGCCAGCTCGGCGAACGCTTCCCGGTCAGCGTCTACACGACCTTCCTCGGCGCGCATGCGCTGCCGCCCGAATACGCGGGCCGCGCGGATGCGTATATCGACGAAGTGTGCGACCGGATGCTGCCGGCGCTGGCCGACGAAGGGCTCGTCGACGCGGTCGACGTGTTCTGCGAACGCATCGGCTTTTCGCTCGCGCAGACCGAGCGCGTGTTCGAAGCCGCGACGCGGCGCGGGCTGCCCGTGAAGCTGCATGCGGAGCAACTGTCGAACGCGGGCGGCACGGCGCTCGCCGCGCGCTACCGCGCACTGTCCGCCGATCACCTCGAATTTCTCGACGAAGCCGGCATCGAGGCGATGAAGGCGGCCGGTACGGTTGCCGTGCTGCTGCCCGGCGCGTACTACTTCATCCGCGAGACGCAACTGCCGCCGATCGAACTGCTGCGCAAGCACGGCGTGCCGATCGCGCTCGCGACCGATCACAACCCCGGCACGTCGCCGCTCGAATCGCTGCTGCTGACGTTGAACATGGGCTGCACGCTGTTCCGCATGACGGTGCCCGAAGTGCTGCAGGGCGTCACGCGCCATGCGGCCGCGGCGCTCGGCCGCGCGGATCGCCACGGCGCGCTCGAGGTCGGCCGCCAGGCCGACTTCGCCGCCTGGTCGGTCGGCTCGCTGGCGGAGCTCGCCTACTGGATCGGCCGGCCGCTGTGCGAGCAGGTCGTACGCGGCGGCACGACCGTGTTTCGCCGGATGAATGGATAGTTTTGCAGCGGGCCGGGCACGTTAGCGCGTGATCCGGCCGCTCGACAAGGAATCAGAATGACCGACACCCTGTTGTTCGCGGACCATGCGTACCTGCCCGACGGCTGGCGCCGCAATGTGTTGCTGCGCTGGGACGCGGCCGGCACGCTGACCGGCGTGACGCCCGACACCGACGCACCCGCGGGCGTCGCGCGTGCGGCAGGGCCGGTGCTGCCCGGCATGCCGAACCTGCATTCGCACGCATTCCAGCGCGCGATGGCGGGGCTCACCGAATACCGCGCGAACCCGTCCGACAGCTTCTGGAGCTGGCGCGACCTGATGTACCGCTTCGCGCTGAAGATCACGCCCGACGCGCTCGCGGCGATCGCACGCTGGCTGTATGTCGAGATGCTCAAGTGCGGCTACACGTCGGTGTGTGAATTCCACTACGTGCACCACACGCAGGACGGCTCGCGTTATCCGCAGATCGCGGAACTCGGCACGCGTGTGATCGACGCCGCGCGCGCGGCCGGCATCGGCATCACGATGCTGCCCGTGTCGTACCAGTTCGCCGGCTTCGGTAACAAGCCGCCGCGCGACGACCAGCGCCGGTTCATCAACACGCCCGATGGTCTGCTCGAACTGCTCGACGCGATGCGTCGCACGGCGCCGGAGCACGGCGGGCTGCGCTACGGCGTTGCACCGCACTCGCTGCGGGCGGTATCCGAGAACGGCTTGCGCGCGCTGCTCGACGGGCTGCCCGACGATGCGCCCGTGCATATCCATATCGCCGAACAAACGGCCGAAGTCGACGACTGCGTGCGTGCCTACGGCGCGCGCCCGGTGCAATGGCTGCTCGATCGCTTCGACGTCGATGCGCGCTGGTGTCTCGTGCACGCGACGCACGTCGACGCAGCCGAAACGGCTGCCCTCGCGAAGCGTCGTGCGGTTGCCGGCCTGTGCCTGACGACCGAAGCGAACCTCGGCGACGGCGTGTTCCCGGCCGTCGACTATCTTGCGCAGGGCGGCGTGATCGGCGTCGGCTCGGACAGCCACGCGTCGGTCGACTGGCGCTCGGAGTTGCGCTTGCTGGAATACGGGCAACGGCTCGTGCACCGCGCGCGCAACGTGCTGGCGAGCGACACGCAGGCACATGTCGCCGATCGCCTGTTCGATGCGTCGCTCGCAGGCGGCGCGCAGGCCAGCGGGCGGCGTGTCGGTGCGCTGCGCGAAGGCTGCCGCGCCGACTGGCTCGTGCTCGATCCCGATCATCCGGCGATCGCCGAACACGACAGCACGTCGTGGATGTCGGGTATCGTGTTCGCGGAGCATGGCGAGACGCCGGTGCTCGACGTCTACACGGGCGGCGAGCGCGTCGTGAGCGGCCGCCGCCATCGCGACGAAGCCGTCGCGTATGCCGACTACCGCGCCGCGCTGGCGCAACTGCTGCGCTGACGCGCGCAACCGGCGCACGCCGCATGCGTGCGCCGGCAGACCTCCAACGGTGATGCGACATGACTGAACAACCGGCTGTATTCACGCTGAAGCAGGGCACGCTGCCGCTGCTGATCTCGATTCCGCACGCAGGCACGCACATCCCCGACGACATCGCCGCGACGATGACGGACGATGCGCGTTTCGTCGACGATTGCGACTGGCATCTCGAACGGCTGTACGGATTCGCGGCCGACCTCGGCGCATCGGTCCTCGTGCCGTCGCACGCGCGTTACGTCGTCGACCTGAACCGTCCGCCCGACAACGAGAACCTGTACCCGGGGCAGGACACGACGGGACTCGTGCCGGTCGATACGTTCGACAAGGCGCCGTTGTATCCGGCGAACGCACTGCCCGGCAACGACGAGATCATGCGTCGCCGCGATCGCTACTGGCTGCCGTATCACGACGCGCTGCAAAGCGAAGTCGCGCGCCTGAAGCACGAGCACGGCCGCGTGCTCGTGTGGGAAGCGCACTCGATCCGCTCGCACGTGCCGCGCTTCTTCGACGGCCGCCTGCCGGACTTCAACTTCGGGACGTCGAGCGGCGCGAGTGCCGCACCGGGTCTCGCAGAGGCGCTGGCCGCACGCGTGCTCGAACACGGCGGCTATACGGCGGTCGCGAACGGGCGCTTCAAGGGCGGTTACATCACGCGTCACTATGGCGTGCCCGATACCGGCGTCGAGGCCGTGCAGCTCGAGCTCTCGCAGATCACCTACATGGAAGAGACGCGTCCTTACGCGTATGACGAAACGCGCGCGGCGCGGATTGTGCCGCTATTGCAGACGCTCGTCGAAACCGCGCTCGCGCATCGTTGAGCCCGGGCCGCACGGATGCGGCAGCGCGGTGGAGCAGGTGGGTCGCACCCCGCCGGCACGTCACGCGCCGCACCGATGCAATGCACAACACGGCATCGATCCACGAGATCGATGCCGTTTTTTTCGTCTGATCGATGCCTTCATCGGCACCTGAAAATTTGACGCAATTTTTAGGTGATATAAGCTGAATGTCAGGAAGTCGTCACGCGCGCACCGGCGGCGGGGCCATCGATCGTGGCCGCACCGCGCCGGCATGCACTGCGAGACACCTTGCCGACGTGTCGCCGCGCGGCATTGCCGCATGCGCTTCATCGCGACACGTGTCCTGCATTCATCAGTCAGTCGAGTACGATCGTGAAAGCCGCCAGCCCTTCGATACGCCGGACGCGAAGTCCGTCGGCGGGCGCGCCGCCTCAGGCCGGGCCGATCCGGCATGCTGATCGCGGCACGCGTGCCGCCTTTTTACGCGAGCCTCGCTTCTTCGCCATTTCCCATCGCGGCCTGCGCCGCTTCAATCTCGTGACCGCGCACGTGTTCAGCGCGGTGCAGTGCGACGGCAGCGCATCGTTGTTGCCCTAGCGTCCTTTTCCGCTTCCGTTCCGGGTCGCACCGCCTGTTGCCGCATCGTCCGCGCGGCAGGATCGCGTGTGAGCATGCGCCGCGTCGCGGTGCACGCGTGCGGCGCCGGCACGAACCCTCATCGTCCCGCGTGCGAACGAGTCGCGCGCGATTACCGGAGAGATACCCATGCGCCCGCGCCCGATCGTAGCCGTTACCGCCGACCGCATCCTGCGCGGTGCGCATCCGAACCACACGGCGGGGGAGAAGTACCTGGCCGCGCTCGTCGATGGCGCCGGCGCGCTTGCATTCGTGCTGCCCGCGCTCGGCGCGCGCCAGCCGGCCGACGCGATCGTCGCGGCGGTCGACGGGTTGCTGCTGACCGGCAGTTATTCGAACGTCGAGCCGCATCACTACGGCGGCGCCGCGAGCGCGCCCGACACGCTGCACGATCCCGCGCGCGACGCGACCGCGCTGCCGCTGATCCGCGCGGCGATCGAAGCGGGCGTGCCCGTGCTCGCGATCTGTCGCGGCATGCAGGAGTTGAACGTCGCGTACGGCGGCACGCTGCACCAGCGGCTGCACGCGACGACCGGCTTCGACGATCATCGCGAGCGGCCGGCCGATCCGCTTGAACGGCAGTACGGCCCGGCGCACGTCGTGCAGTTCGCGCCGGGCGGCCTGCTGCAGCGGGTCGCGCGTGGTGCGCAGGAGGCGACGGTCAATTCGCTGCACGACCAGGGCATTGCGCAACTCGGCGCGGGGCTCGTCGTCGAAGCCAGTGCGCCTGACGGACTGGTCGAGGCCGTCAGCGTGCGCGGCGCGCGCGCGTTCGCGCTCGGCGTGCAGTGGCACCCCGAATGGCGCTACGCGGAACAGCCGCTGTCGCGCGACATCTTCGCGGCATTCGGCGCGGCGTGCCGCGCGCGCATGACGCATCGCATTCATGCAACCGGTGGCGCGATGCCGTCGCCGGCCGCATCCGACGTCGACTGATAGAGGCCGATCATGGAACCCGAACTGAGCGAATTCCTGCGACAGCACCGCATCACCGAGGTCGAGGCGATCATTCCCGACATGGCCGGCATCGCGCGCGGCAAGATCATTCCGCGCAACAAGTTCGAATCCGGCGAATCGATGCGCTTGCCGCAGGCCGTGATGGTGCAGACCGTCACCGGCGACTATCCGGAGGACGGTACGCTGACCGGCGTGACCGATCCCGACATGGTGTGCGTGCCCGATCCGTCGACGATCTGCCTGATTCCGTGGGCCGTCGATCCGACCGCGCAGGTGATCCACGACTGCGTGCACTTCGACGGCTCGCCGGTCGAGATCTCGCCGCGCTACGTGCTGCGACGCGTGCTCGATCTGTACAAGGCGAAAGGCTGGCAGCCGGTCGTCGCACCCGAGCTCGAGTTCTATCTCGTCGACATGAACGCCGATCCGGACCTGCCGCTGCGTCCGCCGGTCGGCCGCACCGGGCGCGCGGAGACGGGCCGGCAGTCGTATTCGATCGAAGCCGTGAACGAGTTCGATTCGCTGTTCGAGGACATCTACGAATACTGCGAGATGCAGGGGCTCGATATCGAGACGCTGATCCATGAGGTCGGCGCCGCGCAGATGGAGATCAACTTCGTGCACGGCGATGCGCTGTCGCTCGCCGACCAGGTGTTCCTGTTCAAGCGCACGGTGCGCGAGGCGGCGCTGCGCCACAACATGTACGCGACCTTCATGGCGAAGCCGATGCAGGACGAGCCGGGCTCCGCGATGCACATCCACCAGAGCCTGGCCGACGCGCGCACGGGGCGCAACCTGTTCTCCGACGAAGACGGCGCCGTGTCGCCGATGTTCCACAGCTATCTCGCGGGGCTGCAGAAGTACACGCCCGCGCTGATGCCGATCTTCGCGCCGTACATCAACTCGTATCGCCGCCTGTCGCGCTTCATGGCCGCGCCGATCAACGTGCAGTGGGGCTACGACAACCGTACGGTCGGCTTCCGTATTCCGCAGTCGGGCCCGTCGGCGCGCCGCATCGAAAACCGGATTCCGGGCGTCGACTGCAATCCATACCTCGCGTTCGCGGCGACGCTCGCCGCCGGCTATCTCGGCTTGACGCAACAGCTTGCACCGACCGAGCCGATCGCGTCGGACGGCTACAAGCTGCCGTATCAACTGCCGCGCAATCTCGAGGAGGGCATCTCGCTGATGGCGGCCTGCACGCCGCTGGCCGGCATTCTCGGCGACAAGTTCGTGAAAGCCTACCTGGCGCTGAAGGACACCGAATACGAAGCGTTCTTCCGCGTGATCAGCTCGTGGGAACGCAGGCATCTGCTGCTGCACGTGTGAGCGTGCGGCACTGTTATCCGGAGGAAACATGACCGATCGAAACGAAGCCTTCTCACCGCATTCGACCGTGGATTACCGCGCGCTCGACGCCGCACACCACATCCACCCGTTCTCCGACATGGGCGCGCTGAACCGCGCGGGCAGCCGCGTGATCGTGAAGGCTGATGGCGTCTACCTGTGGGACTCGGACGGTAACAAGATCATCGACGGGATGGCCGGCCTCTGGTGCGTGAACGTCGGCTACGGCTGCAAGGCACTTGCCGACGCCGCGTATCGCCAGCTCCAGGAACTGCCGTTCTACAACACGTTCTTCAAGACCACGCATCCGCCGGTGATCGAACTCTCCGCGATGCTCGCGGAAGTCACGCCGAAGGGCTTCAACCACTTCTTCTATTGCAACAGCGGCTCGGAAGGCAACGACACCGTGCTGCGCCTCGTGCACCAGTACTGGCGCGTGCAGGGCCAGCCGCAGAAGAAGTTCGTGATCTCGCGCAAGAACGGCTATCACGGCTCGACGATCGCCGGTGGCACGCTCGGCGGGATGGGCTACATGCACGAGCAGATGCCATCGAAGGTCGAGAACATCGTACACATCGACCAGCCGTATTTCTTCGGCGAAGCGGCGGCCGGCGAAACGCCGGAAGCGTTCGGCCTGGCCCGCGCGCAGCAGCTCGAAGCGAAGATCCTCGAACTCGGCGCGGAGAACGTCGCCGCATTCATCGGCGAGCCGTTCCAGGGTGCGGGCGGCGTGATCTTCCCGCCGTCGACGTACTGGCCGGAAATCCAGCGGATCTGCCGCAAGTACGACATCCTGCTGGTCGCCGACGAAGTGATCGGCGGCTTCGGCCGCACCGGCGAATGGTTCGCGCACCAGCACTTCGGTTTCGAGCCGGACCTGATCACGATGGCGAAGGGCCTCACGTCGGGCTACGTGCCGATGGGTGCGGTCGGCATTCACGAGCGCGTCGCGCGACCGATTATCGACAACGGAGAATTCAATCACGGCCTCACGTACTCGGGCCACCCGGTCGCGGCGGCCGTCGCGGTCGCGAACCTGAAGCTGCTGCGCGACGAAGGGATCGTCGAGCGCGTGAAGAACGACATCGGGCCGTACTTCCAGCGCCGGCTGCGCGATGCGCTGGGCGCTCATCCGATCGTCGGGGAGATTGCGGGAGCGGGGCTGGTCGCGGGCGTGCAGCTTGCGCGTGATCGGGACCGGCGCGAGCGGTTCGGCGCGAATGTCGATATCGGCACGATCTGCCGCGACTTCTGCTTCAACGGCAACCTGATCATGCGCGCGACCGGCGACCGGATGCTGCTGTCGCCGCCGCTGGTGATTCGCGAAGCGGAGGTCGACGAGATCGTCGACAAGGCGAAGCGCGCGTTCGATGCGACGGCGGTGCGGGTGGGGCGCGCGCAGTAAGCCGGCGCGGCATTGCGTGCGCGCCGAGAGACAAGCGCGACGCCAAAACGAAAAGGCCCGACCGGTATCAGCCGGTTGATCTGCCCTAGAAATTCTGGATACAAATATGCGTTAGTGTTTTGGAGGCAATTTTTCCAATAGGAGCGGGAGGTTGGCGATGAAGCGCAAGCAATACTCGGTGGAGCAGATCGTGGCCGCACTCAAGCAGGCTGATCGGGGTATGCCGGTGGCGCAGCGCATTGTTCGCTGCCGCGCAAAGATGAGCGCCGGTGCATAGCGAGCCCATTGTCTGCGCGGGGTCTTCACGATAACCTCTCGCGATCACCAACAAACATAATTCTGAGAGATGGCGAATACGTACAAATACGGGATTCATGAGGGCCTAACCCGTGAAGAACTCTTCTTCCTGATCTTCATCGACGAGACGGGCAAGGAGCTAGGCATAGATGACGCGGTCGGAATCGCAATGGTCCTGTCGGGGCAGCGGTTTGTTCCGACGCGCGGTAAGTTCGGCGGCGCGGTGAAGGGCACTTCGATTGCTTCGATCGTCTCTCGCCGCATGCTGCCGTACGAGCTTAAACAGCGCATCCTTCCAACTGTGACCTCGTTCACGAGCCTGATCCTGCTGCGCATCAAGTTCACTCGGAATATCGGAGCGTTTGTCGGCCGCGCAATTCCGGGCGTGGGCTGGATAATCCTGGCGTCCGACGTCACGATGATCTCGTATCGCTCCGTCACGACCTACAACAGCATGGTGAAGCCCGAGGACCGTTTGTATGGCTGATGCGTGGAAGCGCCTCGAAGCGTTCGTTGCTGCTGATGCGGGCAAGCCGCTCGTCGGTCGGCTCGAACTGACGCGAGACACGGACCTCTATCACGATCTGGACATGGAGCCCGACCACATCGAAGCGCTCGTCAGGCGATGGGCCGAGACGTTCGGGGTCGACCTGTCTGCGTTCGACATCCACTATTACTATCCGTCAGCGAAACTCGGCATCGGCGCCTTCCTCGCGACAGTCGTGAAGTCCCCGTTCAGCCCCTCCGCACGCGAGACGCTGGGCGGCCGGTCGCTGACACTCGGCATGATGGAAGAGGCGATGGAGCGCGGGCGCTGGGAAGCGTAGCGCGACGCGGGACTCGAACTGTCCCGCGACGCTGCTGAAAGAGGGGCGTGGAAAAGAAAAAAGGGTTTACGCATTTCTGCGTAAACCCTTTATTTCCGGCATTTCTGCCTTGAATTCTTTGGTGGGCGGTACTGGGATCGAACCAGTGACCCCTGCCGTGTGAAGGCAGTGCTCTACCGCTGAGCTAACCGCCCAAAGAAGAAAAGATTATGTCAGGAGTTTTGGGGTCTGTAAAGCACTTTCTGCAAATATTTTTCAGACCCGCGCAACGACCGGTCAGCCGGTCGTCGACGGCTCGACGAGATCGAGGATCGACCCGTCGCGCTTGAGCGTCGCGAGCACGATGCTCGAGTTGATCGACATCACGCCCGCGGCGCGGTGCAGCCGGTTGATCACGAAATCCGAATAGTGATCGAGATCGCGCGCGCGAACCGTCAGCACGTAGTTCGACCCGCCCGTGACGATCTGCGCCGCGATGACCTCCGGCCACTGCTGGATCGCCTCCACGAACCGGTCGTGCCACTCGGGTACGTCCGGCCGCATCGACACATGCACGAGCGCCTCGAACGCGACACCGACCTTCTTCGGCTCGATCGTGCAGCGATACCCAGCAATGGCGCCGCGTTCCTCCAGCAGCTTCACGCGCCGCAGGCATGCCGACGGCGACAGCGCGACCGCGTTCGCGAGGTCCTGATTGCTGATGCGTCCGTCCCGTTCGAGGTGCCGGAGGATCCGCATGTCGGTTCGATCCAGAGTCATTTCGCAGAATCCGGTGAATTTTGAGATGAGATCCGCAGACTCTACTGCAATCGGATCGGTTCGTCATCGAAAAGTGAAGCTCATTCTATTTCGTCCTCGATAACATGCGCCCCATGTCCCGGCCGCTCATCCCGACGCAACGTGGTGCCGCCGGTTGGTCCGCCGCCTTCAACCTTTACCGTCATTCCGCCATGTACCAACACGTTCCCGCCTACCCGGGCGATCCGATCCTGTCGCTGTTCCAGGCATTCCAGCAGGATGCGCATCCGCACAAGGTCAACCTGAGCATCGGCCTCTACTACGACGACGCGGGCCGGATTCCGGTTCTCGACAGCACGCGCATCGCGGCCGCGCAGCTTCGCGATGCCGGTGCGCCGCACACGTATCTGCCGATGGAAGGGCTCGCCGCGTACCGGCAGGGCGTGCAGCGCCTCGTGTTCGGCGACGACTGCGCGGCGCTCGCGGAAGGGCGCATCGCGACGCTGCAGACGCTCGGCGGATCGGGCGCGATTCGGCTCGGTGCGGAATTCGTGAAGCGCTATTTCCCCGACAGCGCGATCTGGATCAGCGACCCGACGTGGGACAACCACCGCGTGATCTTCTCGGCCGCCGGCCTCGACGTGCACACGTATCCGTACTACGACGCATTGCGCAACGACATCCGCGTCGACGCGATGCTTGCCACGCTCGATGCGTTGCCGGCGCGCAGCGTCGTGCTGCTGCAGCCGTGCTGCCACAACCCGACGGGGCTCGACCTCGGTCGCGACGCATGGCGCGCGGTGATCGACGTGCTCGTGCGGCGCGGACTGATTCCGTTCCTCGACATGGCGTACCAGGGGTTCGGCGACGGTCTCGCCGACGACGCGTGGGCCGTGCGCGCGATCGTCGAGGCCGGGCTGCCCGCGATCGTCGGCAATTCGTTCTCGAAGAACTTCTCGCTGTACGGCGAGCGCGTCGGCGGGCTGTCGGTCGTCTGCGCGAACGCGGGCGAGGCCGCGACGGTGCTGAGCCAGTTGCAGGCCGGCGTGCGCCGCACCTATTCGAGCCCGCCGCTGTTCGGCGCGCAACTCGTGTCGACCGTGCTGAACGACGACGCGCTGCGCGTGCGTTGGGAAGGCGAGGTCGCGCAGGTGCGCACGCGCATCAAGCGGATGCGCGGCGAACTGAAGGCCCGGCTCGACGCGCGGCTGCCGGACCGCGCGTTCGACGCACTCGTCACGCAGCGCGGGATGTTCAGCTACACGGGCATGGCCGCGACCGACGTCGACCGGTTGCGTGCGTCGCATGGCGTCTATCTGCTGCGCTCGGGGCGCATGTGCATCGCGGGCCTGAACGATGCGAACGTCGACCACGTCGCGAACGCGATCGCCGAGGTGCTCGGCGGCGCGTCGCGGCAGGCCGCCTGAATTTCCCGACCCGATCCGAAGGAGGACACGATGGCTGAAACGATCCCGGTCGACCTGCCGCAGCTCGCACAACCGTTCTCGTGGGCGACCCGCGCGGGCGGGTTGATGTTCACGGGGCACGGGCCGGTCGACGCGTCCGGTGCGATTGCCGGCGACACGATGGCCGAACAGGCGCGCATCACGCTCGCGAATCTCGCGAAGGCCGTCGCGGCAGCCGGCGCGACGATGGACGACGTCGCACAGGTGCTCGTCTACCTGTCCGACGTGAAGGCGATGCCCGAATTCGATGCCGAATACCGGCGCCACTTCCGCGAGCCGTATCCGAACCGGACGTGCGTCGGCGTGCAGGGTTTCGCGCATCCGGCGATGCGCGTCGAACTCGTCGCGTACGTCGCGCTGCCCGCGGCACGCATCTAGCAGGAACACCGCATTGCGCGGTGTGCAGTCACACAATCATCGATAAACGAGAACAGGACTGGAGGAGAACATGAGGACAATCCATCGATTCGCACTGCCAATGGTGGCGGGTGCGCTTGCCGCGAGCGGCGCGATGGCGCAGAGCAGCGTGACGCTGTACGGGATCGTCGACCAGAGCATTCGCTATACGACGCATGCCGACGCGTCGAACGATGCGAGCGTGCAGATGACCAACGGCGCGATCACGAACAGCCGCTGGGGGCTGAAGGGCAGTGAGGCGCTCGGCGGCGGGCTGAAGGCGATCTTCCAGCTGGAGAGCGGCTTCGAGCCGCAGAACGGGCAGCTCGACGGCGCGCTGTTCGGCCGCTACGCGTATGTCGGCCTCGCGAGCGACTGGGGTACCGTGAGGCTCGGCCGCCAGGCGACCGAGGCGTTCAACCTGTTCGGCGATCTCGATCCGCTGACGGTCGGCAACTACACGGCCAACATGTGGCCGTATTTCCTCACGCAAGGGCGTGCGAGCAACGTCGTCAGCTACGACGGCACGTTCGGCGGTCTGAACGTCGGCGCGAGCTACGGCTTCGGCGGCGTCGCGGGCAGCCTCGGCGCGAATGCGTACTGGGGCACGCACGTGTCGTACACGCAGGGCGGGCTGATGGTCGGCGCGACGTACCAGCAGGTGCGCGACCTGACGAGCCGCGCGCAGCAGGCGTGGGGCGCGGGCGCACGCTACGCGTTTGGCGCGGCGACGCTGTACGCGGGCTATCTCGGCGGTATCGACCGCACGGGCATGCTCGACCAGCAGCTGCTGAACGCGCCGGGCCGCGACGTGACCTACGGTGCGTTCGCGGACAACCCGCGCCGCGACGCGATCTTCTATACGGGCGCGAGCGTCAAGGTCACGCCGGCCGTGTCGGTGACGGGCGTCGTGTATTACGACGACATCCGCAACGTCAACGGCGTCGCCGGTAACGGCGGCAAGCGCTATACGGGCGTGCTCGAGGCCGAGTACGCTTTGTCGAAGGCCACGCAGGTCTACGCGACGGTCGACTACAACCGCGTGACGGGCGGCGCGTTCACGGAAATGCCCGGACGCGGCAACCAGACGGGCGTTGCGGCCGGCCTGCGCCATATGTTCTGAGCACGCGGCGCGCGGCGGCCGGCCGGTCCGGCGCCGGCCCGCGCGCCGTTGACGTTCCGACCGGACAATCGCTTTCGAACGAGGTCACTCGATGCAACCAGAAGGGCAATTCCAGCATATCGCGGCGCGCGAGCAAGGGCTGCGCCGCACGCTTTCCGCACGGCAGATGGCGATGATCGCGATCGGCGGCGCCATCGGCACCGGTCTCTTTCTCGGCAGCGGCTTCGCGATCGGCTTCGCGGGCCCGAGCGTGCTCGTCAGCTACGCGATCGGCGCGTTCATCTCGCTGCTGCTGATGGGCTGTCTCGCGGAGATGACGGTCGCGCACCCGACCTCCGGGTCGTTCGGCGCCTATGCCGAACATTACGTGAGCCCGTGGGCCGGATTCCTCGTGCGCTACGCATACTGGGCGTGCATCGTGCTCGCGGTCGGCACCGAAGTCACTGCGATCGCGCTGTACATGAAGTACTGGTTCCCGGGCGTGCCGGGCTGGCTGTGGATCGTCGGGTTCTCCGCGCTGCTGGTGTTCGTCAACGCGCGCAGCGTCGACGTGTTCGGCGCGGTCGAGTACGGCTTCTCGGTCGTGAAGATCGCGGCGATCGTCGGCTTCATCGTGCTCGGCGCCTATGTCGTGTTCGGCAATCCGGGGCTGGTCGGCGACGGTGCGGCACGCGCGGGATTCCACCATTACACGGATCACGGCGGTTTCTTTCCGAAGGGGGCGTGGGGCACGTGGGTCGCGGTGATCGTGTCGATCTTCAGCTACCTGAGCATCGAGATGATCGCGGTCGCGGCCGGTGAAGCCGAGGATCCCGAGCGCGCGGTCACGCGTGCGTTCCGCTCGACGATCGTGCGGCTCGTGCTGTTCTACCTCGTCACGCTCGCGCTGATGCTTGCGATCGTGCCGTGGACGGCGGCGGGGCGCGACGAAAGCCCGTTCGTGAAGGTGATGGAGGCGATCCACCTGCCGGGCGCGGCCGGGCTGATCAACTTCGTCGTGCTGATCGCCGCGCTGTCCGCGATGAACAGCCAGCTCTACATCACGACGCGGATGATGTTCAGCCTGTCGCGCGCGGGTCATGCACCGAAGGCGCTCGGGGAAGTGAACGCACGCGGCGTGCCGTTCGGCGCGCTGATGCTGTCGACGCTCGGCATCGCGCTGGCGACCGTGCTGAGCGTGCTGTATCCGGACGCGTCGTTCACGATCATGATGGCGGTGTCGATGTTCGGCGCGCTGTTCACGTGGATGATGATCTTCGTCACGCACTACTGCTTCCGGCGTCGCCGGGCGGCGCTCGGCCTGCCGGCGCCCGCGTTCCGGATGCGCGGCTTTCCGCTGCTGACGCTGCTCGGCGCGGGCCTGATGCTCGCGGTGATGGTGACGACCTACTTCACGGCCGAATTCCACATGACGCTGATCTTCGGCATTCCGTTCCTGGTTGCGCTGTCGGTCGTGTACGCGGTGTGGTATCGGCGCGCGCAGCCGGTACTCCAGCCCGACGCGAAGTCGTGAGGTAGCGGTCGGGCCGTGCACTCAGCCCGCGAGCGCGGGCAGTGCGTCGATCGATGCACGCACGTAGTCGGCGAAACGCAGCGCAACCGGTTCGGCCGTGCCGCTGCGCTTCAGTGCGAGCGTGCGCGATTCGAGCGACGCATCCTTCAGCGGCCGGAACGCGAGCCGGTCGCTCTTCACCTGCTGCAGCACGCGCGGCACGAGCGCGATCCCCATCCCGAACTCGATCATCGACAGGATCGTCTGCCACAGCCGTGCCTCGTGGCGGATCAGCGGGCTGAAGCCGGCGTTCACGCATTGCGCGATGATCAGGTCGTGATAGTGCGGCGCCGCTTCGCGCGGAAACAGGATGAACGGTTCGGCGGCCAGCGCGGCGAGCGCGACCTGCTTGCGCTTCGCGAGCGGATGCGCGGCCGGCAGGCAGCACACGAACGGTTCCGCATAGACGGGCGTCGATTCGACCTCGGGCGGGAAGTGGCCCCAGTGCGCGTAGCCGAGATCGATCTGGCCGCGCTGGATCGCCTGCACCTGCGCCTGCGTGTTCATTTCGCTCAGCACGACCTCGACACCGGGATAGTCGGCCTCGAAGCGCCGCACGGCATCGGGCAGCCCGCGATACAGCATCGAATGAACGAAGCCGATCCGCAGCCGGCCGGCGAGACCGGACGCGGAGCGCACCGTCAGGCGTTCGGCCTCGGCCGCCTGCAGCAGCAGCCGGCGCGCTTCGCCGAGCAGCACCTCGCCCGCGTTGGTGAGCGCGACGGTCTTGTTGGTGCGCGAGAACAACTGCACGCCGAGCGCGTCCTCGAACTTGCGGATGTCGAAACTCAGCGCCGGCTGCGAGATGAACAGGCGCTTTGCCGCACGCCCGAAATGCAGCTCCTCGGCGACGGCCACGAAGTAGCGCAACTGCCTCAGTTCCATGGTGTCCCCTCGCGGCGTTGGCATCGATAAGCGATATCTATCGTACCGGATAAATCCTGTATTGGACGCTTATCGATCGCGCGCCTACGCTCTGCGGAAGGCTTTGCACGGGACTGGCGAGGCGCCGCGGCGCCGCCGCCGGCCGACGTGCAGGCAACCCTGGAGACGCACGCATGAACGACACCGCTCGCACGCCGGACGCCGGCGCATCCAATATCCCCGACAGCCGGGGCATCAATTTCTTCACGGTCGATCCCGATCTCGGCGCGTTGCTGAAGCTTCATCTCGGCGATGCGCACTATGCCGGGCTGGCGCCGCGGCTGCACGCGCTCGGCGCGCGCGTGTCGGGCGAGCTCGACGAATGGGCGTCGCGCGCGGACAAGCACCCGCCCGTGCTCGAGCACCGCAACCGGCGCGGCGAGGCCGTGCAGCGGATCGACAAGGATCCCGCGTATGTCGCGCTCGAACGCGTCGCGTATGCCGAACTCGGGCTCGCGTCGCTGAGCCACGGGTCCGAATCCGTCCCGCCGCTCGTCAAGTACGCGCTGACGTTCCTGTTCGTGCAGGCCGAATTCGGGCTGTGCTGCCCGGTCAGCATGACCGATTCGCTGACGCACACGCTGCGCCGTCACGGCGATCCGGCGCTGGTCGCGCGCTACCTGCCGATGCTTGCGTCGCGCGATTTCGACACGCTGTACCAGGGCGCGATGTTCATGACCGAACAGGCGGCCGGGTCCGACGTCGGCCGCATCACGACGCGCGCAACGCGTGAGACGGACGCGCACGGCGAGACCGTGTGGCGCCTGCATGGCGACAAGTGGTTCTGCTCGAACGCGGACGCCGATCTCGCGATGGTGCTCGCGCGTCCCGACGGTGCGCCGGACGGCATCAAGGGGCTGGGCCTGTTCCTGTTGCCGAAGACGCTGCCGGACGGCACGCGCAACCGCTACCGGATCGTGCGGCTGAAGGACAAGCTCGGCAGCCGCTCGATGGCGAGCGGCGAGATCACGCTCGAAGGCGCGCAGGCGTTCCTGATCGGCGAGATCGGCCGCGGCTTCCACCAGATGGCCGACATGATCAATCTGTCGCGGCTGTCGAACGGCGTGCGCGCGGCGGGGCTGATGCGGCGTGCGCTGAACGAGGCGCTGCACGTCGCCACGCATCGCGAGGCGTTCGGCCGCAAGCTGATCGACATGCCGCTGATGCAGCGGCAGTTGCTGAAGATGTTGCTGCCGGCCGAGGCCGCCCGCGCGATGTTCATGCAGATCGCGTTGCTGCTGCCGCAGGCCGATGCGGGCGACGAGCAGGCCGCGCGCTGCGTGCGGATCCTGACGCCGCTGATCAAGTTCCGCGCGTGCCGCGATGCGCGGCGCGTGACGGGCGATGCGATGGAAGTGCGCGGCGGCACCGGCTACATCGAGGAATGGAGCGACGCGCGCGTCGTGCGCGATGCGCATCTGGGCTCGATCTGGGAGGGCACGAGCAACATCGTCGCGCTCGACGTCGCGCGGGCCGCGCAGCGCGAGCAGGCGCTCGATGCGCTGCGCGCGTTTCTCGGCGATCGCCTCGGCGCGGCGCCGCTGCCCGATGCGAGCCGCGCAGCGCTGCGGCGCATTATCG